>NZ_JBHYJX010000006.1:0-220075 GCF_042740985.1 Streptomyces sp. NPDC058985
CCAGATCCCGCATTACCTCTTCTGTAAAGTTGTGGTGGGCTGGTTTTTTTTTATATGCCACCGCCCCCCCCGCCCTCACGCGTGAGGGCGGGGGCTCTTCGGCGGGTGAGAATGGCCGGGTGTACGAGGAACTCTTCAGCCCCACCGTCCAGCACACACTCGACCTGATCGGCATCTTCGTCTTCGCCATCTCCGGCGCGCTGCTGGCCGTACGCAAGAACTTCGACGTGTTCGGCATCGCCGTCCTCGCCGAGGTCACCGCCCTGGGCGGCGGGCTGTTCCGGGACCTGGTCATCGGGGCGGTGCCGCCCGCGGCCTTCACGGACCTCGGGTACTTCATCACCCCGCTGCTCGCCACGGTGCTGGTCTTCTTCCTCCACCCGCACGTGGAGCGCCTCCAGACCGGCGTGAACATCTTCGACGCGGCCGGCCTCGGCCTGTTCTGCGTCGCCGGCACCACCAAGGCGTACGACTACGGGCTCGGCTTGACGGCATCCGCCTGCCTGGGCCTGGCCACCGCGGTGGGCGGCGGCGTCCTGCGCGACGTGCTCGCCAACGAGGTGCCCTCACTCCTGCGCTGGGACCGCGACCTGTACGCCGTCCCGGCGATCGTCGGCTCCGCGATGGTCGCCCTGTGCATCCGCTACGAGGCCCTCACCCCGTTCACCAGCGCACTCGCGGTCGTCACCGCCTTCGTCCTGCGGCTGCTCGCGCTGCGCTTCCACTGGCGGGCCCCCCGCGCCTGGAACCGGCGGTCGACGGTGACGGAGGGGGAGTGAGCCGTCAGGGCCTGTCCGGCATGTCCCTGTCCGGCACGCCCCTGCCCGGTATGTCCCTGTCCGGCATGTCCTTGATGAAGACGACGCCGTCGATGGTGTCCAGGTGGGCGGGGTCGAGCGGGGCGTAGCCGAACCAGGGGGACACCCGGGGCGCGGGCCGCGGGTCGCCGAGGGCGGAGGCCAGCCGTCCGGCGTCCACGACGCAGCGGTCCTCCGGCAGCGCGTACAGGCGGCCTTCGAGGGCGCCGGGCGGGGGAGTGTCCACACCCTGGTGGCGGATCGTGCCGAGGGCCGTGGCCACGAAGGCGTACTCCGCGCCGAGCCGGGCGCTCACCAGCGCACCGGCGCTCCACCATGCCACCCGCCCCTGCCACATGCGCATCGTGCTCCGCTCGCGCTGGAGGTGGGAGTTGTGGGCGTGGACCAGCACCCGGCCGCGCTCCGCGAGCGCCAGGAGGTTGCCGGCCATCATCCGGTCCCGCACGCCGAGCAGCCGGTTCATCCGGGCCGGGGAGGCGTCGGCCATCCACCGGTGGTAGTCCAGCAGTCCGGTCGCGGTACGCCCGTACAGCCGCGCCCGGTCCCAGTCGTCCCGCGAGGCCGTCGCGAGCAGGTGCGGCGTCTGCTCGTCGAGGAGTGCCACCAGGTCGTGGGCGAGCGCCCGCAACTCCCCGGCCTCGGCCGACCGCCCCACCGAACGCGCCGGGTCCGTCATCGCCGCGGGCTCGGTCCACCGGTCGTCGGCGCCGAGCAGGCGGTCGAGCGTCCCGGCGGTGCAGGGGAGCAGGCCGGGGTCGACGCGGGCCGACAGGTGGGCGTGGAGCGCGGTGACGGCACGCCGGGGGCTCGCGGCACCGGTGATCTCCAGCGGGCCGTCGAGACCGGCGAAGCGCACCCGCTCGGCCGGGGGCCGGCCGTCGTTGTACGCGCGCATCCAGCGCACGAGTTCACGGTTGGCGTCCGAGGCGCCGAGGCCGTGGCTGAAGCCGTGCGCCATCGTGTCGTCGAGCGTGCCGGTGCCCGAGGTGACGTAGTCGTCCACGACCAGTCCGGCCAGGCAGTCGCTCTCGATCGCGAGGGTCCGGTAGCCCTCCTGCTCGACGAGCTGCCGGAAGAGATCGTTGCGCACGCCGAGGAGGGTGTCCTCGCCGTGGGTGGGCTCGCCGAGGGCGAGGACGCCTGGCCGCGCCGGGAGCATGCCCAGGACGGCGGCGGCGTCCACGGGGAGCGTGATGTCCTTGATGCGAGTAGCCATGGATTGAGCCATGCATTGAACCGTATCGTTGAACTTTCGGTTGAAACTTAGCCGCGATATCGTCCGGTGTGTGGCGCACGACCTTCAAAGCAGAGGAAAGCTCAGACCCGTCGATCTGGCCCGCGGGCACGGTCTGTCCACGCAGGCGGTCAGGAACTACGAGGCGGCCGGCATCCTGCCGGCCGCCGACCGTACGGCCCACGGCTACCGCACCTACACGCCGCTGCACGCGCGGGCGCTGGACGCCTTCTTCGCCCTGCTGCCCGGCCACGGCCACCGGACGGCGACCTCGGTGATGAGGGCGGTGAACGAGGGCGCGACGGCCGAGGCGTTCCGGCTGATCGACGAGAGCCACGCGCAGTTGCTCGACGACCGGCGGACCCTGGAGGCCGTCGAGGGCGCGCTACGGGACCTCGGGCAGCCGGGGACCGGTGTCACCGCCGCTGCCACCGCCACCCCGACCGCCACCGTGACGTCCGCGTCCGCGTCTGCGGGCAGGTTCGTCGGCGCGCTCGCCCGGGAGCTGGGCATCCGGCCCGCGACCCTGCGCAAGTGGGAGCGTGCCGGGCTGGTGCGTCCGAGCCGCGACCCGCTGACCGGCTACCGGGTCTACGGCGAGGCCGACGTGCGGGACGCCAAGCTGGCCCACCAGCTCAGGCGGGGCGGCTACCCGTTGGCCCGGATCGCGCCGGTGATCGAGCAGGTGCGGTCGGCCGGCGGTCTTGAACCCCTGGAGGCCACCCTGCGCGACTGGCACGACCGCCTCTCCGCCCGCGGCCGTGCACTGCTGGCCGGGGCCGCGGAACTGGAGGCGTACCTGCGGGCGCGGGAGCAGCGGGCGTGAAGCCGCGGGCGTGAAGCCGCGGGCATGGAGCCCCCGGCATCGAGCCGCAGGCATGGAGCGGGAAAAAGCTACCGCTTAGTAGTTTCCTGATGTACCGTGCAGCCATGCCAGAAGCAGCCTCCGCCCCGGCCGTACCGGCCACCGTCGGCGACAGCGAGTTCGACCGGGACACCCACGTCACGCGGCGCGCCCCCGGCGTCTACGACATCGACCTCTCCGCCGGCTGGACGATCATCAACGCGGTCAACGGCGGCTACCTGCTGGCCGTCCTGGGCCGCGCCCTGGGCGACGCCCTCCCGCACCCGGACCCGTTCACGGTCTCGGCGCACTACCTGACCGCCTCCCACCCGGGCCCCGCGGTCGTGCGCACCGAGACCGTCCGCGCGGGACGCGGCCTCTCCACGGGGCAGGCGTCCCTCTTCCAGTACGACGACGAGGGCAACGAGGTCGAGCGCATCCGCGTCCTCGCCTCCTACGGCGACCTCGACGCCCTGCCCGGCGACGTCCGCACCTCCGCGAAGCCACCCGCGATCCCGCCGGCCGAGCACTGCTTCGGCCCGGAGGACGGCCCCGCCCCCGTCGACGGCAGCTCCGCCATCGCCGACCGGCTGAAGCTGAAGCTCGACCCCGCCACGCTGGGCTGGGCGCTCGGGCAGCCCTCCGGCCGGGGCGAGATGCGCGCTTGGTTCGGGCTGGCCGACGGCCGCGACGCCGACCCGCTCTCGCTGCTCCTCGCGGTGGACGCGCTGCCCCCGACCGCCTTCGAGATGGGGCTGAAGGGCTGGGTGCCCACGGTCGAGCTGACCGTGCACGTGCGGTGCCGCCCGGCGCCGGGCCCGCTGCGGGTCTCCATCACCACCCGCAACCTCGCCGGTGGCTTCCTGGAGGAGGACGCCGAAGTCTGGGACAGCGCCGACCGCCTGGTCGCCCAGTCCCGGCAGCTGGCCCGGGTCCGGCTCGCCTGACCCGCGCCACGTCGGCCGCCCGGCGCTCTGTTCGCGGCGGTTCGGTCAGTCCAGCCAGTGCCGGCGGCCGACGCTGATCAGCCGCAGTTGGCGCGTCGCCGTCTCCGTGGCGCGCCTGCGCTCCTCCTCGGGGGCGTCCAGGGTCTCCAGGAACAGCGAGGCCGTGATCAGCATCTGGTCGACGTAGAGGCCCGCCAGCATCCGCAGGTCCGCCTCGCTCCAGCCCGTCGACTCCGTATCCTTGGCCAGCTCGGCCCGCACCTCCTCGGCGAACCGGGCCAGTTGCTCCCGTATCGCCTCGCGCACCGGCTGCACGCCGCCGTGCCGCTCACGGGCGATGAACCGGACGTGCGCCGGGTGCGCGGCCACGTGTCCGGCGATCAACTCGACCGCGCGGGCGATGCGTTCGTCGCTGCCTTCCACCGGAGACACCGTCGTCCGGATCATCGGGTGCAGGCTGCCCAGTGCCTCCTCGACCAGTGCCACCCCCAGGTCCGCCGTGGAGCGGAAGTGCCGGTAGAAGGCGGTCGGGGCGACGCCCACGGCGCGGGTGACCTCGCGCAGACCCAGGCTGCTCAGGCTCTGCTCCTCCAGCAGTCCGAGCGCCGCGTCCAGGAGTGCCTGCCGGGTCTTGCGCTTCTGGGCCTGCCGAACGCCGGGAGTGTGACTCATACCATGCAGTTAACAACTGTTCTCTGGAATTGGAAAGCGGTGTCCCGCGCTAGTCTGGGTAGTCAGTGAACAACTGTAACCAGAGATTGCCAGAGATTGGGGGGATCCGCGCACCATGATCTTTCTCGTTGTCGCACTGCTGCTCCTCGGTGTGGTGCTGGGCACCGTCGCCCACGCGCCGCTCACCTTCTCCGTCGCCGTCGGCCTGGTCATAGCCGTCTGGCTCGGCGTCTTCGCGATCCGCGAGCGGCACGGCCGCCGACGGAGCACCTCCGCCCACTGACGCACGGCAGGGAGAACCTCATGCAGCTCACCGCACCGGCCAACCGCTCCACCCGCCCCACCGGCATCCGGGACACCGACGGCATGGCCGTCGCCTCCTTCGTCCTCGGCCTGCTCGGCCTGCTCGTCCTCAACGTCTTCCTGGGCCCGATCGCCATCGCCCTGGCCTCGGTCGCCCTGTGGCGCGGCACCGCCCGCCGCGGCCGGGCCCTCCTCGGTCTCGGCCTGGGCGTCGCCGACCTGCTGGTCCTGGTGGCGTTCATGGCCACGGACAACACGATGTCGTGGAGCCTGTGAAGCGGTCGGCCTTGCCCTGAGGCCGGGCACAAGGGCCCCGTAGAATCGGCCTCACCATGGCTTACCTCGACCACGCCGCGACCACCCCGATGCTTCCCGAGGCGGTCGAGACACTCACCGCCCACCTGGGGGTCACCGGCAACGCCTCCTCGCTCCACGCGTCCGGCCGCCGGGCGCGGCGCACCGTCGAGGAGGCCCGCGAGACCCTCGCCGAAGCGCTCGGCGCCCGCCCCAGCGAGGTGGTGTTCACCTCCGGCGGCACCGAGGCCGACAACCTCGCCGTCAAGGGCCTGTACTGGGCCCGGCGCGACGCCGATTCGGCCCGCACCCGGGTGCTGGCCAGCCCCGTCGAACACCACGCGGTCCTCGACGCGGTGCACTGGCTGGGCGAGCACGAGGGGGCCCGGGTCGAGTACCTGCCCGTGGACGCCCACGGCCGCGTGCACCCCGACACCCTGCGCGAGGCCGTCGCCCGCAACCCCGACGACGTCGCCCTCGCCACCGTCATGTGGGCCAACAACGAGATCGGCACCATCCTGCCGGTCCGTGAACTCGCCGACGTGGCCGCCGAGTTCGGCATACCGCTGCATGCCGACGCGGTCCAGGCCGTCGGCCAGCTCCCGGTCGACTTCGCCGCCTCCGGGCTCGCCGCGATGACCGTTTCCGGCCACAAGATCGGCGGCCCCTACGGCATCGGCGCGCTGCTCCTCGGCCGCGAGTACACCCCGGTGCCCGTCCTGCACGGCGGCGGCCAGGAGCGCCACGTCCGCTCCGGCACCCTCGACGTCCCCGCCGTCGCCTCCTTCGCGGTCGCCGGACGCCTCGCCGCCGAGCAGCGCGAGTGGTTCGCCCGCGAGATCGGCGCCCTGCGCGACGACCTGGTCGACGCCGTCCGTACGGCGGTTCCGGACGCGATCCTCGGCGGCGACCCGGCACCGGAGGGGCGCCTGCCGGCCAACGCCCACTTCACCTTCCCCGGCTGCGAGGGCGACTCCCTGCTGCTCCTGCTGGACGCCCAGGGCATCGAGTGCTCCACCGGCTCCGCCTGCACGGCGGGCGTCGCCCAGCCCAGCCATGTCCTGCTGGCCACCGGCACCGACCCCGACCTGGCCCGCGGCACCCTGCGCTTCTCCCTCGGCCACACCTCCACGGAGGCCGACGTGGAGGCGCTGGGCAAGGCGATCGGCCCCGCGGTGGAGCGGGCGCGGGCGGCCGGGCTGACGTAGCCCGGCGAGCGGGGCGTCTTACGCCCCGGACGAGGACGGACCCGGTGACGGGGTGCTCGTCGCCGCCCGGCGCACCAGCTTCATGTACCGCTCCCAGTCCCAGTGCGGACCCGGGTCGGTGTGGTCGGTGCCTGGCACCTCCACGTGGCCGATGATGTGCTCGCGGTCCAGGGGTATGTCGTACCGCGCGCAGATGCCCGCCGTCAGCCGCGCCGAGGCGGCGTACATCGCGTCCGTGAAGTCCTGCGGGCGGTCCACGAAGCCCTCGTGCTCGATGCCGACACTGCGTTCGTTGTAGTCGCGGTTGCCCGCGTGGTACGCCACGTCCAGCTCGCGGATCATCTGGGTGACGCCCCCGTCCTGGCCGACGATGTAGTGCGTGGCCGCCTGGTGCCCCGGGTCCTGGAACGCCTTGACCGCGCTGTCGAAACTGCCCTGCGTCACATGCACGATCACCATGTCGACGCCGAAGTCGTCCGGCCGGTCGGCCCGCCGCCAGTTCGCGTCCGCCGCCGCCACCCAGCGCGCGCCGGAGTAGTCGACCGCGCCCTCCTCGCGGGGCCGCTCGACGCCCGGCACCCGCCACCACAGCCGGGACAGCTCGTCGCGGGCCAGCACGGCCGTGCCCACGGCCGCCGCGGCACCGCCGACGATCAGCGCACGCCGGCCGATCCGCCGGTCCGCGTCGCCGGATCCGCCCGCGGACCCACTCCTGGATTCGTGCTTCGCCCCCATGCGATCTTCAACGCATACTCGCGCGCTCCGGTTCCCGCCCTCCCCTTACTCTGGAGGGGTTATGACTGACACCCCGCAGCGCACCCGTCCCCTTCGCGTCCTCGCCGCCATGTCGGGCGGGGTCGACTCCGCCGTCGCCGCCGCCCGCGCGGCCGAGGCGGGGCACGACGTGACCGGCGTCCACCTCGCGCTCTCCGCGAACCCGCAGTCCTTCCGCACCGGCGCCCGGGGCTGTTGCACCATCGAGGACTCGCGCGACGCCCGCCGCGCGGCGGACGTCATCGGCATCCCGTTCTACGTGTGGGACCTCGCCGACCGCTTCCGCGAGGACGTGGTCGAGGACTTCGTCGCCGAGTACGAGGCCGGCCGGACCCCGAACCCGTGCCTGCGCTGCAACGAGAAGATCAAGTTCGCCGCGCTGCTCGACAAGGCGCTGGCCCTCGGCTTCGACGCCGTCTGCACCGGCCACTACGCCAAGGTGATCCTGCGCGAGGACGGCGTCCGCGAACTGCACCGCGCCTCCGACATGGCCAAGGACCAGAGCTACGTCCTCGGCGTGCTGGACGACCGGCAGCTCGCCCACGCGATGTTCCCGCTCGGCGACACGCTCACCACCAAGGACGAGATCCGCACGGAGGCCGAGCGCCGGGGCCTCGCGGTGGCCAAGAAGCCCGACTCGCACGACATCTGCTTCATCGCCGACGGCGACACCCAGGGCTTCCTCGCCGACCGCCTCGGCCGCGCCGAGGGCGACATCGTCGACGAGGCGGGCAACCGGCTCGGCACCCACGAGGGCGCCTATGGCTACACCATCGGCCAGCGCAAGGGGCTCCGGATCGGCACCCCGGCCCCCGACGGCAAGCCGCGCTACGTCCTGGACATCTCGCCGGTGGACAACACGGTGACGGTCGGCCCGGCCGCGGCGCTGGACGTCGACGCCCTCCGCGCGATCAAGCCCCGCTGGTGCGGCGCCGCCCCCGTCGGCCCCGGCACCTACACGGCCCAGCTGCGCGCCCACGGCGGCGAGACCGAGGTGCGGGCCGAGCTGGTCGACGACGCACTGGAGGTGTCCTTCACGGAGCCGGTGCGCGGCGTCGCCCCCGGCCAGGCGATCGTCCTGTACGACGGCACCCGCGTGGTGGGCTCGGCGACGATCGCGTCCACCACGCGCGCGCGGGCCGGCGCTGCCTGAACGCGGAGCCCGTCGTCCGGGCCGGAGCCACGGGAAACGACGTGACCTCGGCACCGGTGAGTGCCTCCCGGCGCGTGCGGCCGGGAGGCCGGAGCGGCGTCGGCGTGCCGGGGCGGGGGAGCCGACCCGACCGGCCGGCCCGCCGAGCGGGTCCGGCGGGGGCCAGGGGGAGAGCGTCGACGCGGTGGGGACCCCCGCGCGCGAGCGCGGTCGCCCGCGCGGGAGCCGGCGACCGGTGCCGACGCGGCCGCCCTGCCGGTCGGCCCCCGCGTACGCGCCATGAACCGGACGCCGGCCCCTTGGGCCCGCCCGGGCTCACCGACCCAGGAACTCCGTCAGCACCGGCGCCAGCACCCCCGGCTCCACCATGTGGGCCTGTCCCGCCACGGTTCCGTAGGTGCCGTCCGGCGCCGCGTCGGCCACCGCGCGTGCCGCATCGTGCCACCACGCGTCGCTCGCCCCGCCCGCGAGGGCCAGCAGGGGAGCGGTGATCGAGGCGATCTGGGCCTCCGGGACCCGGCTGTCACCCATCACCGCGTCGTCGTACGCCAGACTCGGCGCGACCGACTCCATGCCCGCCCACATCGGCGACTGCCGGGCGCCCCGGATCATGTCCTCGCCCAGGCCGGTCCGGCGCAGGAACAGCTCCACCGCGTCCCCGCGCCGGTCCTTGCCGAGCGCCTCGGCGAGCCCCTCGGTGTACTCCGCGGCGGACCGCGCCGCGGCCTCGTCCATCGCGTACGGCACCTCGTACACGGCGACCCGGGACACCGGCAGCCCGCTCGCCGCCGCGCGCAGCGCCAGCGCGCCGCCGGACGACATGCCGTAGAGACTCGCCTCGCCGCCCACCGCCTCGATCAGGGCGGCCAGGTCCTCGATCTCGCGCTCCACCGCGTAGGGCGCCGTGTCGCCGCTCCCGCCGCGGCCCCGGCGGTCGTACACGGTGACGTCGAAGCGGTCCGACAGCTCCGCCGCCAGGGGTGCGGTCGTGGCGCCCGTCGACATGGCGCCGCTGACGAGGACCACCGCGGGTCCCCGCCCGGTGCGTTCGTAGGCGATGCGCGTTCCGTCGCGCGACAGGGTGTTCTTCTCCATGTCTGTGCAGAGTGCCCCAAAGCGCGCGATTAATCGCTCAGGACACGGACGGCTCAGGAGACCTCGACGTCGTAGAAGCAGAGATGGTCCTTGATCTGAGCCACGTCCGCCTTCGGCTCCGGGTACGCCCAGACCAGGTCGGCCGCCCCGGGCAGCGACCAGTAGGACGCGTCGCCCTTGAAGGGGCAGTGCGTCCGCGTGCCGGAGGGCATCAGCAGGTCGAGCCGTACGTCCTCGGCCGGGATGTAGAAGCGGTCGGGACAGCCCGTCTCGTGCAGGACCAGCGCCTTGTCGCTCTCCGCCAGGACCTGGCCGCCGTGCACCGCGCGCACGTGCCGCTCGCTCGGCTCCACGGTGATGATGTGTCCCTTGCTCACGATCGTCCTCCTCGGACAGTGGGTTCGGTCACTTCAGCGCGTCCGGAAGCCGGGTTCTTCCCCGCCGGGCGCCGAACGTACCGTTGCCCCATGAACATCTGCGTCTTCCTCTCCGCCGCCGACCTCGACGCGCGCTACACCGCCCCCGCGAAGCAGTTCGCCGAACTCCTCGGCAAGGGCGGCCACACCCTCGTCTGGGGCGGCTCCGACGTCGGCCTGATGAAGGTGGTCGCGGACGGCGTGCAGGGGTCCGGAGGGCGGCTGCTGGGCGTCTCGGTGGACTTCCTGGCCGCCAAGGCGCGCGAGGGCGCCGACGAGATGGTGATCGCGGGGGACCTCGCCGAGCGCAAGCGGCTGCTGCTGGAGAAGGCCGACGCCGTGGTGATCATGGTCGGCGGCACCGGCACCCTCGACGAGGCGACCGAGATCCTGGAGCTGAAGAAGCACGGGCACACCGACAAGCCGGTCGTCCTGCTCAACACGGCCGGCTTCTACGACGGCCTCAAGGAGCAGTTCCGCCGCATGGAGGACGAGGGCTTCCTGCCCCGCCCCCTGGCCGAGCTGGTCTTCTTCGCCGAGGAGCCGGTCGGCGCGCTGGCCTACCTGGAGGAGAGCCAGGGCATCGAGTAGCCCCCGGTGGTGCGAGCATGGCGGGCATGGCTACACATGTGATCACCGGAGCGGGCTCCGGCATCGGCGCGGCCGTCACCCGCCGCCTGCACGAGCGCGGCGACGAAGTCGTCCTGCACGCGCGCGACGCGGGCCGCGCCAAGGAACTGGCGGCCGCCTACCCCGGTGCGAAGACGCTGGTCGGCGACCTGTCCGACCCGGAGAAGCTCTCCTGGGCCTTCTCGCACCAGACGCTGCCGGAGCGCGTGGACTCGCTGCTGCACATCGCCGGCGTCGTCGACCTCGGACCGGTCGGCGACCTGACCCCGAAGACCTGGCGCCACCAGCTGGCCGTCAACCTCGTCGCGCCCGCCGAGCTGACCCGCCTCTTCCTGCCCCAGCTCCGCGTCGCCCAGGGCCAGGTGCTGTTCGTCAACTCCGGTTCCGGCCTCAACGCCCACGCCGGCTGGTCGGCGTACGGCGCCTCCAAGCACGGCCTCAAGGCGCTCGCCGACGCCCTGCGCCAGGAGGAGCACCCGAACGGCGTCCGCGTCACCTCCGTCTACCCGGGGCGCACCGCCAGCCCGATGCAGGCCAAGGTCCACCAGCAGGAGGGCAAGGAGTACGACCCGTCGAAGTGGATCGACCCGGAGTCGGTCGCCACGGCGATCCTCACGGCCCTCGACCTCCCGCGGGACGCCGAGATCAACGACCTCACGGTCCGCCCGGGAAGGTGACGCCGGCGGGGTGTTCCGTAGGCTGCTGCGGTGAGTGAAAACAGCCAGTCCAGGTTCGGTCCCGCCACGGGCGTCGGCTCCCTCCCGGGGGGCGACGCCCGCGAGGCCGTCAAGACCGCCACCGGCACCTTCGAGGACTTCCCCTTCCTCCCCGAACTGCCCGCCCGCGGCCCCGGCGCCGACATGATCGGCCGCACCGCCGGGATGCTCGTCGAGCTGTACGCGCGCGTGGAGCCCAGCGGCTGGCGGCTGGGCGACCGGCCCGGACGGGACACCAAACGGGCCCGCGCCTGGCTCGGGGAGGACCTGGACGCCCTGGAGGAGTTCACGCAGGGCTACCAGGGGCCGCTGAAGGTCCAGGCCGTCGGCCCGTGGACGCTCGCCGCGGCCCTCGAACTCCGGGGCGGCGAGGCGGTCCTGTCCGACGCCGGCGCCTGCCGCGACCTCGCCGCCTCGCTCGCCGAGGGCCTGCGCCTGCACCTGGCGGAGGTACGGCGCCGTGTGCCCGGCGCCCGTGTCGTGCTCCAGCTCGACGAACCCTCGCTCACCGCCGTACTGCACGGCCGGGTACGCACCGCCAGCGGCTACCGCACCCACCGCGCCGTGGACCGCCAGGTCGTCGAGGCCACCCTGCGCGAGGTCGCCGGGGCGCACGGCGGCGACCCCGTCGTCGTCCACTCCTGCGCGCCGGACGTCCCCTTCGCCCTGCTGCGCCGGGCGGGCGTCGCGGGCGTCTCCTTCGACTTCTCGCTCCTCACCGAGCGTGACGACGAGGCGCTCGGCGAGGCGGTCGAATCGGGCACCCGGCTCTTCGCCGGTGTCGTGCCCGGCACCGACGGCCCGTTGTCAGACCCTGCCGGTAGCGTCATGGGTGTCAGGACGCTGTGGCGCAGGCTGGGGCTGCGGCCGGAGCTGCTCGCGGAGGCGGTCACCGTCACCCCGTCGTGCGGACTCGCGGGCGCTTCCCCCGCGTACGCCCGCCGGGCCCTCGCCCACTGCGTCCGGGCGGCGAGATCCCTCGCGGACAACCCAGAGTAACGGGAGGACATGCCGGTGGCCGGCGACAAGCAAGCGGAGACGACAAGCGTGCCCGCCGAGGCGCGCGAGAAGCACGCGCAACTCGCTGAGCAGATCGAGGAGCACCGCTTCCGGTACTACGTGAAGGACGCGCCCGTCGTCAGCGACGCGGACTTCGACCGGCTGCTGCGCACCCTGGAGGAGCTGGAGGAGCGCCACCCCGAGCTGCGCACCCCCGAGTCCCCGACCCAGAAGGTCGCCGGGTCCTACGAGACCGAGTTCACGGCCGTCGCGCACCCCACACGCATGCTCTCCCTCGACAACACCTTCAACGACGAGGAGCTGGCCGCCTGGACCGAGCGCATCGCCAGGGAGCTGGGCGAGCAGGAGTACCACTTCCTGTGCGAGCTGAAGGTCGACGGGCTCGCCGTCAACCTCACCTACGAGCGTGGCCGCCTCGTCCGCGCGGCCACCCGCGGCGACGGCCGCACCGGCGAGGACATCACGCCCAACGTCCGCACCATCGCCGAGATCCCCGAGCGCCTGGGGGGCGACAAGGTCCCCGACCGCGTGGAGATCCGCGGCGAGGTCTTCTTCCCCATGGAGAAGTTCCAGGAACTCAACGCCCGGTTGAACGAGGCGGGGGACAAGCCCTTCGCCAACCCCCGCAACGCGGCCGCCGGTTCCCTGCGCCAGAAGGACCCGCGCGTCACCGCCACCCGCCCGCTGCACATGGTGGTCCACGGCATCGGCGTCCTGGAGGGCTACTCGGGCATGACCCGCCTCTCCCAGGCGTACGACCTGCTGAAGACCTGGGGCCTGCCCACCTCCCCGCACAACAGGGTGGTCGACGGCCTGGAGGGCGTCCGCGAGTTCATCGCCCACTACGGCGAGAACCGCCACTCCGTGGCCCACGAGATCGACGGGGTCGTCGTCAAGCTCGACGAGATCCGCCTCCAGGGCCGGCTCGGCTCCACCGCCCGCGCCCCCCGCTGGGCCATCGCCTACAAGTACGCGCCGGAGGAGGTCAACACCAAGCTCGTCGACATCAAGGTCGGCGTCGGCCGCACCGGCCGGGTCACGCCCTACGCGCAGGTCGAGCCGGTCACCGTGGCCGGCAGCGAGGTCGAGTTCGCCACGCTGCACAACCAGGAGGTCGTCAAGGCCAAGGGCGTGCTCATCGGCGACACCGTGGTGCTCCGCAAGGCCGGCGACGTCATCCCGGAGATCCTCGGGCCCGTCGCCGACCTCAGGGACGGCAGCGAGCGGGAGTTCGTGATGCCGGCGAAGTGCCCCGAGTGCGGGACGCCGCTGAAGGCGATGAAGGAGGGCGACATCGACCTGCGGTGCCCCAACGCCCGCACGTGCCCGGCCCAGTTGCGTGAGCGCGTCGCCTACCTCGCGGGCCGGGAGTGCCTGGACATCGATCACTTCGGCGGCGTCGTGGCGGCCGCGCTCACCGGGCCGCTGGAACCCGCCGAGCCGCCGCTGGTGGACGAGGGGGACCTCTTCGACCTCACCGTCGAGCAACTGCTGCCCATCAAGGCGTACGTCCTCGACCAGGACAGCGGACTGCCCAAGCGCGACCCGAAGACCGGCGAGGAGAAGATCGTCACGGTCTTCGCCAACAAGCAGGGCGAACCGAAGAAGAACACCCTCGCGCTGCTCCAGCGCATCGAGGAGGCCAAGACCACCCGCCCCCTCGCCCGCTTCCTCAACGGTCTCTCCATCCGCCACGTCGGGCCCGTCGCCGCGCAGGCCCTGGCCCGCGAGTTCCGCTCGCTCGACCGCATCGAGCAGGCCACCGAGGCGGAGTTGGCGAACACCGACGGCGTCGGCCCGATCATCGCCACCGCCCTCAAGGAGTGGTTCGCCGAGGAGTGGCACCGCGAGATCGTGCGCAAGTGGAAGGCGGCCGGAGTTCCCCTGGAGGACCGGTCGAGCGGCGAGGACGAGGGCCCGCGCCCCCTCGAAGGGCTCACCGTCGTCGTCACCGGCACCCTGGAGAACTTCACCCGCGACGGCGCCAAGGAGGCCCTCCAGAGCAGGGGCGCGAAGGTGACCGGATCGGTGTCCAAGAAGACGTCGTTCGTCGTGGTCGGTGACAACCCCGGGTCGAAGTACGACAAGGCGATGCAGCTGAAGGTGCCGGTTCTGAACGAGGACGGTTTCACCGTCCTGCTCGAACAAGGAGCCGAAGCGGCGGCCGACGTCGCACTTTCGGCTGAGGAATAGCGGTTGAAGGCCATCCGATCGGCGCATATCAGATGCATAAGGGTGGCCGGGTCGCATTCGGGCAACCGTCGACGACCGGTGCCCCTGGAAGCCTTCCGCGGCCTACTGTTGAGGTGTGCACCTGCCGTGCCCAGCCGCGGTCGGGGCATCCCCCTGCCGCGAGGGACAGGGGCAGGGTCTTCCAACGCGGAGCCGTTGATGGTGGTCGAGGCGAGGACCGCGTGGCGTGGGCACCGCAGGCTGTGAGAGGGACGGGAATGGAACCGACCGAGAGCGCCGCCGCGGGCTCACGGCTGCGCCTGCGTCGCATGACGGACGCATGGCACGCGGGCCGTTGGGTGGGGCTACGCGCGGGTGGTGCCCCCCATCCCGCGGCGAGCGCCCGCGGGTCGGTGCCGTCGGCCCCGGGCCACGCCCCCGGCCCGTCCGGCGCCGGGAGCGAACGGCACCCGTCCTGGCCCGCGTTGCCCGCGGCCGTCGTCGCGACCGCCGCCTGCGTGCTGGGCGCCGGGTTCTACCGGGCGTTCACCGGCGGCCACGCCCTCTTCCCGGCCGGCACCGCCGGCTGGTCCCTCGCCGTCCTGGCCGGCATCGTCGTCGGCCACCTCGTCATGCTCGGCCGCTCCCGCTGGTGGGGCGGCACCGGCTCCGGCGCCGCCCTCACCCTCGCCGTCCTGCTGCTGTACGGCTGGGTTCCGGCCGGCATGGTCAGCCTCACCGTCGTCGTCCTGGTCGGCATAGCCCGCCGGGGCCGCTGGCGGCAGGGCGTCCTGCACGGCGCGGTGGACATCCTCGGCGTCGCCGCGGGTGCCCTGCTGCTGGGCGTCTGCGGCTCCGTACCGTCGGTGGAGGAGCCCTGGGACCCCCACACCTGGGGCGTGTACGCGGCGCCCAAGGTGGTGCTCGTCGCCGCCGCCTATCTCGCCGTCACCCGCGGCCTGTTGTGGTACCTCCAGACGCCCCGCCCCGGTCTGACCACCGTCGCCCGCTCCGCCCTGGTCAGACACGGCCTGGTCGCCGTCGCCCTGCTCGGCATAGCCCCGCTGATCTGCGTCGTCGCCGTCGCCAAGCCGCTGCTGCTGCCGCTGTTCGCCATCCCCCTGATCGCCCTCGACTCCACCCTGTGGATCGCCCGCGCCCGCGCCGAGGAACAGCTCCGCGACCCCCTCACCGGACTGCCCAACCGGCAGTGGCTCCTGGAGCGGACCTGGACCGCGCTGGACGACGCCGAGCGCATCGGCGCCCGCTCCGCCCTGATGCTGATCGACCTCGACCGCTTCCGCTCGGTCAACGACACCCTGGGCCACCTCGCCGGCGACCGGCTGCTGCTCCAGACCGCCGACCGGCTGAGGCAGGCCCTGCCGCGCGGGGCGGAGGCCGCCCGGCTCGGCGGTGACGAGTTCGCCGTCTTACTCCCCGTCGCCGACTCCACCACGTCGGCGACCCGGATCGCCCGGGGACTCGTGGCCGGGCTCAGCTCCCCGATGGACCTGGACGGACTCACCCTCGTCCTGGAGGCCAGCGCCGGGGTCGCCGTCTTCCCCGACCACGCGCTGGACGCCGAAGGACTGCTGCGCCGCGCCGACGTGGCGATGTACCAGGCCAAGCGGGACCGTACGGGCGTGGAGGTCTACGAGTCCAAGCGGGACTCCAACACCCCGGACCGCCTCGGCCTGCTGGGCGACCTGCGCCGGGCCCTGGACGCCCACGAGGTCCAGCTCCACTACCAGCCCAAGGTGCGGTTCGACGGACAGGTCGCCGGCCTGGAGGCCCTGGTCCGGTGGGTGCACCCCGAGCGCGGCAAGGTCCCGCCGGACGAGTTCATCGCGATCGCCGAGTCCTCCGGGCTGATGCCCCACCTCACCGAGTACGTGCTGGAGACGGCGCTCGAACAGGTCGCCCAGTGGCGCTCGCAGGGACTCTTCGTGCCGGTCGCGGTCAACGTCTCCCCGCGCGACGTCCACACCCCCGGCTTCGCGGGCTCCGTGGCCGCCCGGCTGGCCCGGCACGGAGTCCCCGCGGGAGCGCTCCAACTGGAGATCACCGAGCACGTCCTCCTCGAGGACCCGCAGCGCGCCGCCGACACCCTCAACGCGCTGACCGGGCACGGCGTGAAGATGTCCCTGGACGACTTCGGCACCGGCTACTCCTCCCTCGTCCACCTGCGCAGGCTCCCGGTCAGCGAGCTGAAGATCGACCGCTCGTTCGTGGCCCGGCTGGCCGTCGACGCCGAGGACGCGGCCATCGTGCGCTGCACCGTCGACCTCGCCCACTCGCTCGGCCTGCTCGTCGTCGCCGAGGGCGTCGAGGACGACGAGACCTGGGAGGGCCTGCGCGACCTGGGCTGCGACGCCGTACAGGGGTGGCTGGTCGCGGCGGCGATGCCGCCCGAGGAGACGACGGCGTGGCTGCGGGCGCGGGGGTCGCGGGGGTGGCAGCGGCCGGCGCCGGCGCTGCCGGCTGCCGCCGGGGAGGACCAGGGGCGGGTCGGGTAGGTGTCACGTACGGCCGCCGACCGTCTGCGGCCTCGTCGTGGCTGGTCGCGCAGTTTCCCGCGCCCCTGTGCGGCGCTCCCGCGCCGTATCCGGGGCGCTCGGGGAAACCGTTTAACGTGCACCCGGTCCCGCCCCATAGGATTGGGCCAAACCGACTTGCCCGAAGAAACACACTCACCCCAGAGGAACGCTGCATGCCTGGCATCACGCGCGAGGAGGTCGCCCACCTCGCCCGGCTGGCGCGTCTGGAGCTGAAGCCCGAAGAGCTAGAGCACTTCGCGGGACAGCTCGACGACATCATCGGCGCGGTCGCCCGCGTCAGCGAGGTCGCCGACCAAGACGTACCGCCGACCTCGCACCCGCTCCCGCTGACGAACGTCATGCGGCCGGACGAGGTCCGTCCGTCGCTCACGCCCGAGCAGGCGCTCTCCGGCGCCCCGGCCCAGGAGCAGCAGCGTTTCAAGGTGCCGCAGATCCTGGGGGAGGAGTAACGCCATGAGCGACATCATCAGGCTCACCGCGGCCGAGATCGCCGCGAAGATCGCCGCCGGCGAGCTGACCGCCGTCCAGGTCACCGAGGCCCACCTGGCCCGCATCGAGGCCGTCGACGAGAAGGTGCACGCCTTCCTGCACGTGGACCGCGAGGGCGCGCTGGCCCAGGCCCGCGAGGTCGACGCCAAGCGCGAGCGCGGCGAGAAGCTCGGCCCGCTGGCCGGCGTCCCCCTCGCGCTGAAGGACATCTTCACCACCGAGGGCATCCCGACCACCGTCGGCTCGAAGATCCTCGAAGGCTGGATCCCGCCGTACGACGCGACCGTCACCAAGCGCCTCAAGGCCGCCGACGTCGTCATCCTCGGCAAGACCAACATGGACGAGTTCGCCATGGGGTCCTCCACCGAGAACAGCGCCTACGGCCCCACCGGCAACCCCTGGGACCTCACCAAGATCCCCGGCGGTTCCGGAGGCGGTTCCTCCGCCGCCCTCGCCGCCTTCCAGGCCCCGCTCGCCATCGGCACCGACACCGGCGGCTCCATCCGCCAGCCCGCGGCCGTCACCGGCACGGTCGGCGTCAAGCCGACCTACGGCGGCGTCTCCCGCTACGGCATGGTGGCCTTCTCCTCCTCCCTCGACCAGGGCGGCCCCTGCGCCCGCACGGTCCTGGACGCGGCCCTGCTGCACGAGGTGATCGCCGGGCACGACCCGATGGACTCCACCTCCGTCGACGCCCCGGTCCCCGCGGTCGTCGAGGCCGCCCGGAACGGCAGCGTCGAGGGCATGCGCGTCGGCGTCGTCAAGCAGTTCCGCGGCGAGGGCTACCAGGCCGGCGTCATCCAGCGCTTCGACGAGTCCGTCGAGCTGCTGAAGTCGCTGGGCGCCGAGGTCGTCGAGCTGGACTGCCCCTCCTTCGACCTGGCGCTGTCGGCGTACTACCTGATCGCGCCGTCCGAGTGCTCGTCCAACCTCGCCCGCTTCGACGGCCTGCGCTACGGCCTCAGGACCGGCGACGACGGCACGCACTCCGCCGAGGAGGTCACCTCCCTGACCCGCGAGGCCGGCTTCGGCCCCGAGGTCAAGCGCCGCATCATGCTCGGCACGTACGCCCTGTCGAGCGGGTACTACGACGCCTACTACGGCAGCGCGCAGAAGGTCCGCACCCTCATCAAGCAGGAGTTCGAGCGGGCCTTCGAGCAGGTCGACGTGATCGTCTCCCCGACGACCCCGACCACCGCCTTCCCGATCGGCGAGCGCGCCGACGACCCGATGGCGATGTACCTGGCCGACCTGTGCACCATCCCCACCAACCTGGCGGGCAATGCGGCCATGTCGCTGCCCTGCGGCCTCGCCCCCGAGGACAACCTGCCGGTGGGTCTGCAGATCATCGCCCCCGCCATGAAGGACGACCGGCTGTACAAGGTCGGCGCCGCCGTAGAGGCCGCCTTCGTGGAACAGTGGGGCCACCCGCTGATCGAGGAGGCACCGTCGCTGTGAGCGCACTGACCAAGGCAAAGGGCTTCAAGAAGTCCCGGTCCGGCCTGTACGTCTCGATGGCCACGTCGGCGTTCGGCGCCGTCGGGGTCTACAAGCAGATCAAGAAGGCCCGTGGTGACAACGACACGCTGCGGCTGCTCGACGCCGTCGTCACGGGCGCCGCGGTCGTCACCAACCTCGCCATCCTCTACCGCGAGCTGAAGCGGCTCGGCGACGACGACGTCCTGCTGGGCTGAGAGGGAAGTTTCACCGTGACCACCACGACCGACCTGGTGTCGTACGAGGACGCACTCGCGTCGTACGACCCCGTCATGGGCCTCGAGGTCCATGTCGAACTCGGCACCAAGACCAAGATGTTCTGCGGCTGTTCGACGGCGCTCGGCGCCGACCCGAACACCCAGACCTGCCCCGTCTGCCTCGGCATGCCCGGCGCCCTCCCGGTCGTCAACGCGACCGGCGTCGAGTCGGCGATCCGGATCGGTCTCGCGCTGAACTGCGAGATCGCCGAGTGGTGCCGCTTCGCCCGGAAGAACTACTTCTATCCGGACATGCCGAAGAACTTCCAGACCTCCCAGTACGACGAGCCGATCGCCTTCGACGGCTACCTCGACGTGCAGCTGGAGGACGGCGAGACCTTCCGCGTCCAGATCGAGCGCGCCCACATGGAGGAGGACACCGGCAAGTCGACGCACGTCGGTGGCGCGACGGGCCGCATCCACGGCGCCTCGCACTCCCTGCTCGACTACAACCGCGCCGGCATCCCGCTCATCGAGATCGTCACCAAGCCGATCGAGGGAGCGGGCGAGCGCGCCCCCGAGGTCGCCCGGGCCTACGTCCGTGAGCTGCGCGAGCTGATCCGTGCCCTCGGCGTGTCCGAGGCCCGCATGGAGATGGGCCAGATGCGCTGCGACGTCAACCTGTCGCTGCGCCCGCACGGCCGGGAGAAGTTCGGCACCCGCAGCGAGACCAAGAACGTCAACTCGCTGCGTTCCGTGGAGCGCGCGGCCCGCTTCGAGATCCAGCGGCACGCCGCCGTGCTGAACGACGGCGGCACCATCGTCCAGGAGACCCGCCACTTCCACGAGGACACGGGGTCCACCACCTCGGGCCGCGTGAAGGAGGAGGCCGAGGACTACCGGTACTTCCCGGAGCCCGACCTGGTGCCGGTGGCCCCCACCCGCGCGTGGGTCGAGGAGATCCGGTCCGCCCTGCCCGAGCTGCCGCTGGTGCGCCGCAACCGGCTCCGCGAGGAGTGGGGCATCTCCGGCAACGACATGCAGTCCATCCTCAACGCCGGAGCGCTGGACCCGATCGTCGCCACCATCGACGCCGGCGCCGACGCGACCTCCGCCCGCAAGTGGTGGATGGGCGAGCTGGCCCGCAGCGCCAACGAGTCGGGCAAGGCGCTCGACGAGCTGGCGATCACGCCGGTCCAGGTCGCCCGCGTCGCCGAACTGGTGACGAAGGGCGACCTGAACGACAAGCTGGCCCGCCAGGTCATCCTGGGCGTCCTCGCCGGTGAGGGCACGCCGGACGAGGTCGTCGACAAGCGCGGTCTGAAGGTCGTCTCCGACGAGGGCGCGCTGACCGCCGCCGTCGACGAGGCCATCGCCGGCAACCCGGGCGTCGCGGACAAGATCCGCGGCGGCAAGGTGGCCGCGGCCGGCGCCCTGGTCGGCGCGGTCATGAAGGCGACCCGGGGCCAGGCGGACGCGGCCCGCGTCAAGGAGCTGATCCTGGAGAAGCTGGGCGTGGCCGAGGGCTGAGCACCGCAGCACCGCAGCACGCGAGCCCTGGGGGACGCGCCGGCCACGGCGCGTCCCCCAGGGCCGTTGTTGTGAATAAGCCCACTAAGTCCGCAAACGATCAATTCCGCCTGCAAGAGTGATTCCGCATTGCTCATGCGTTCTTTGCGGGCCGTTCACACCATGGACGACTGCCCCCGGTCAAAGATCCACAATCAGACACCTGGGAGCACGTTCGTGGCAGCCCTCGCACGCTGGTGTGTTCGACGTCGGCTCATCGCCGTCCTGCTGTGGCTTCTCGCCCTCGGCGGCGTGGCCACGGCCGCCGCCGTCACGGGCTCCGCCTACTCCAACGACTACGCGATCCCCGGCACGGACTCCGACCGCGCCTCCCGGCTGCTCGCCTCCGGATTCCCCGGCCTCGACGGCGACAGCGACACCGTCGTCTGGCACACCGAGGACGGCACCGTCCGGGACCCCGCCGTCGAACAGGCCATGTCCGGCACCCTCCAGCACATCGCGGAGCTGCCCGGGGTGGCCACGGTGACCAACCCCTACGACGACCCCGACTCGCCCCAGATCAGCGAGAACGCCCGTACCGCCTACGCCACGGTGACCTTCGAGGACGCCTCGGGGGACATCGACGCGGCCGAGGCGCGTGCCGTGGTGGACACCGCCGAGGCGGCCCGGGCCGACGGTCTCCGCGTCGAACTGGGCGGCGGCGCCGTCGGACTCACCGAGTCGGCCGGCAGTCACCTCGCCGAGGCGGTCGGCGTGGCCGTGGCCGCGGTCGTGCTGTTCCTCGCCTTCGGCTCCGTGGCCGCGGCCCTGCTGCCCATCGCCACCGCGCTGGTCTCCGTCGGCACCGCCTTCGCCGGCATCACGCTCCTCGGCCACTTCATGACCGTCGCCGACTTCGCGCCCATGCTGGGCACCCTCATCGGACTCGGCGTGGGGATCGACTACGCCCTGTTCATCGTCACCAGACACCGGCGCGGACTGAAGCGCGGCCTGTCCGTGACCGAGGCCGCCGCCAGTGCCGTGGCGACCACGGGACGCGCCGTCGTCTTCGCGGGTGCGACCGTTTGCATCGCGCTGCTGGGCATGCTGATCCTCCGGCTCAGCTTCCTCAACGGCGTCGCCGTCGCCGCCTCGCTGACCGTGCTCCTCACCGTCGCGGCCTCCGTGACCCTGCTGCCGGCCCTGCTGTCGTACATCGGCCCGCGGGCGCTGAGCCGGCGCGAGCGGCGCCGCCTCGCCGAGCACGGGCCCGAACCCGAGGTGCCGACCGGGTTCGCCGCACGCTGGTCGGCCTTCGTCGAGCGGCGCCCCAAGCTGCTCGGCGCCGTCGCCCTCGTCGTCATCACCGTGCTCGCGCTGCCCACCCTCGATCTGCGCCTCGGCACCTCCGACCAGGGCAACGACCCCCGCTCCACGACCACCCGCCAGGCCTACGACCTCCTCGCCGACGGCTTCGGCCCCGGCGTCAACGGCCCGCTCACCCTGGTCACCGAGGTTCGCGGCGCCGAGGACCGCCTCGCACTGGACAGCCTCGACGCCACCCTGCGCACCACCGAGGGCGTCTCCTCGGTGACCCCGGTGATGTACAACTCGGCCGGCGACGCCGCGTACCTCACCGTCGTACCCGAGTCCGCCCCGCAGTCCCGGGACACCAGCGACCTCGTCGAGCGGCTGCGCTCCGAGGTGCTGCCGCGTGCCGAGGCAGGCACCGCGCTCGACGTGCACGTGGGCGGCGTGACGGCCGGATACGACGACTTCGCCGAGGTCATCGTCGGCAAGCTGCCCCTCTTCGTCGGCGTCGTCGTCGGCCTGGGCTGCCTGCTGCTCCTGCTCGCCTTCCGCTCCGTCGGCATCCCCGTCAAGGCCGCCGTCATGAACGTGGCCGCCGTGGCCGCCGCCTTCGGCGTCGTCGTGACGATCTTCCAGTGGGGCTGGGGGAGCGAACTGCTCGGCCTCGGCAGCGCGGGACCGATCGAGCCCTTCCTGCCCGTGATCATGGTCTCGGTGCTCTTCGGGCTCTCCATGGACTACCAGGTGTTCTTGGTCAGCCGGATGTACGAGGAGTGGCTGGAGACCGGCGACAACCGCCGTGCGGTCCGGGTCGGGCTCGCCGAGACCGGCCGTGTGATCAACTCCGCCGCCGTCATCATGATCTCTGTCTTCCTGGCCTTCGTGCTCAGCGGCGACCGGGTGATCGCCATGTTCGGCATCGCGCTCGCCGCCGCCGTCGCCCTCGACGCCTTCGTCCTGCGCACGCTGCTGGTGCCCGCCCTGATGCACCTCCTGGGCCGCGCCAACTGGTGGCTGCCCCGCCGCCTGGACGCCGTACTGCCGCGCATCAGCATCGAGCCGCCCGAGTGCCGGGCCGCCCATGAGAGGCTGGCCGCTGCGACGGACGCCGAGGTGGCGGACGTTCTCGCGGAGGAGGAGCGGCAGCGGGATGTACGCGATATCACTGGGTGACGACGGCGCCGAACTGCGCCCACTGGAGACCTGGCACGCCGAGGAGTTCCTGGCCCATCTCGACCGGGGCCGGGACTTCATCACCGAGCACATTCCCTTCGGGGCGAAGGCCACCGACGTCGACTCCGCGCGCGAGGTGCTCCAGTCCTACGCCGACCGGCACGCAGCCGACAGCGGCTTCCTGCACGGGCTGTGGCTGGACGGCAAGCTCGTGGGCGGCCTGCTCTACCGGGTCTTCGACGCCGCCACCGGCGTCTGCGAGATCGGCTGCTGGCTGGAGCCCGCCGGAACCGGCCGCGGCCTGGTCACCCGCGGCGCCCGCGTCCTGATCGACTGGGCCTTCGACGAGCGCGGCATGCACCGCGTGGAGTGGCACGCCTCCTCGGCGAACACCCCGAGCGTCAACGCCGCGCGGCGACTCGGCATGATGCGAGAGGGCGTGCTGCGCGAGAGCTTCCCCTACCGGGGTGCCCGCCAGGACATGGAGGTGTGGGCGGTGCTCGCGCCCGAGTGGCGTGAAGCACGCGCGCGTGCCGCTCACAAGGATCATTAAGGGACCTCTCAGACAGCGTCCGTACGGTGCGAGGCATGGGAACGAAGACAGTGGACGAGACCGGCGTGAAGACCGAGGACAAGACGGACGCGGTGGCCGAGGCGCCCGAGAACGCGGAGGCCGGGACCGCCGACGCCGTGCACGACGAGGCAGTGGAGGATGACCTCCTGAAGGACGACGCCGTCACCGGTGCCGCCGAGAACGAGGGCCCCACCGGTGTCGGCCAGGGCGCGGGCGCCGTCGTCTCCGCCGGACTGGGCATTGTCTCCCTGACCGGCAGCTGGGTCGGCACCGTGGCCTCCGCGCGCGAGTCGCTGATCGGCCAAATCCATTCGACGTCGTCCTCCGACGTCGGCGCGCTGATCGAGAGGGGCTACGGCAACCCCTGGCAGGCCACCGCGATGTGGGGCGGCGTCTTCGCCCTGGTCGCCCTGATCGTCGGCGTCGTCGTGCTGGCCCGCCCCGCGTTCGGCGCGCCCGGCCGGCCGCAGGCCCCGTGGATCAAGTCGGTCGCCTGGGCGGGCGTCGCCCTCGGCGTCATCGGCCTGCTGCTGGCCGTCCTGAAGTACACGGACATCCTTCTCGGCCCGCCGTCCGTCGGCTGACCGGGCCCTCTGAGGGGTCTTAGGACACAGGCGCGCACCCGGCGCCGTTCCTAAGGCCCCTCACGCACGTCTAAGGCCCCGCCCGGCGCCGAAGATGCGGCACTTACCCGATGTGGCGGACCCCCCTGGGAGACGAAGGTTGAGGCATCGCAGGAAGCGAAGCCGAAACCGGCGTCACACCAGGGAAAAGGGACACACCATGTTCGAGTACGAGATCCACCGGACCCGTCACGCCGAACTCGTCCGCCGCGCCGACGAGGCCCGGCTGGCCCGCGATGTCGTCCAGGCCCGTCGCGCCGAGCGCCGCCGGGCCCGGCACGCCGCCGCCGAGACGGAGAGCCATAGGCCGCGACAGCGCCGGCACCGGTTCGCCCGGGTCGCGTGAACGGGGGGACCGGGGAGGGAGGCCGCACGGCCTCCCTCCCCGCCGTCGTCTCCGTGGCCGTCCCGTCGCCGAAAACCGATGCTCCACTGTCGGACCCGCGTGCGATGCTCTGGTCCGTGGAGACCAGGTCCGTGAGTCCCGTGTTCGTCGGCCGCGCCGGTGAACTGGACACCTTGAAGGACGCGCTCGGGCGCGCCGACGCCGCCGAACCGCAGGCCCTGCTGCTCGGCGGCGAGGCGGGCGTCGGCAAGACCCGCCTCGTCGAGGAGTTCGCCGCCGCCGCCGGCCGGCGGGGCGCCGTCGTCGCGCTGGGCGGCTGCGTCGAGATCGGCGCCGACGGGCTGCCCTTCGCGCCCTTCTCCACCGCGCTGCGCGCCCTGCGCCGCCACCTGCCCACGGAGCTGGCCGCGGGGGCCGCCGGACAGGAGGAGGAGCTGGCCCGGCTGCTGCCCGAACTGGGCGAGGCCACCCCGGGCACCGGCGGCCGGCACGACGAGGAGAGCATGGCCCGCCTCTTCGAACTCACCGCCCGCCTGCTGGAGCGCGTCGCCGCCCGGCACACCGTCCTCCTCGTCCTGGAGGACCTGCACTGGGCCGACGCGTCCACCCGCCACCTGATCGCCTACCTCTTCCGCACCCTGCGCACCGGCCGCCTGGTGGTCCTGGCCACCTACCGCTCCGACGACATCCACCGCCGCCACCCACTGCGCCCGCTGCTCGCCGAACTCGACCGGCTGCGCACGGTCCGCCGCCTCGAACTGGGCCGCTTCACCCGCGACGAGGTGGGCCGCCAGATCGCCGGCATCCTCGCCCGGGAACCCGACCCGCTCCAGGTCGACGAGATCTTCGAACGCTCCGACGGCAACGCGTTCTTCGTCGAGGAACTCGCCGTGGCCGCCCACGAGGGCAGCTGCGCCGGCCTCACCGACTCCCTCCGCGACCTGCTCCTGGTCCGCGTGGAGGCCCTCCCCGAGAGCGCCCAGCGGGTGGCCCGGATCGTCGCCGAGGGCGGCTCCACCGTCGAGTACCGGCTGCTCGCCGCGGTAGCCCGGCTCGCCGAGGACGACCTCATCGAGGCACTGCGGTCCGCCGTGAACGCCAACATCCTGCTCCCCGCGCCCGACGGCGACGGCTACCGCTTCCGCCACTCCCTGGTCCGCGAGGCCGTCGGCGACGACCTGCTGCCCGGCGAGCGGTCCCGTCTCAACCGCCGCTACGCCGAGGCCCTGGACGCCGAGCCCACCCTGGTGCCCGCGACGGAGCGCGTGATGCGCCTGGCCAGTTACTGGTACCACGCCCACGACGCCGCGAAGGCGCTGCCCGCCGTCCTCGACGCCTCCGTGGAGGCCCGCCGCCGCCACGCCTACTCCGAACAGCTCCGGCTGCTGGAGCGGGCCATGGAGCTGTGGGACTCCGCCCCCGACGACGTACGCGACACGCTGCGCCCCGTCGACTACACCGAGGTCTACCCTCCCTGCGGCTGCGACCCCGCCACCACGCCCCTGCGCTACCTGGACCTGATGGCCGAGGCCGCCGTCGCCGGGCGGCTGTGCGGGGAGCGGGAACGCGCGATGAAGATCACCAAGCGGGCGCTGCGGCTCCTGGAGGACGAGCCGGACACGGGGGCCGGGCCGGGCGCGAGCGGCCGGGACCCGCAGCGCGCCGCCTGGTTCTGGACGCAGCGCTCCCTCCTGGTCCAGGCCCAGGGCCGCGGCGACGGCTGGCGCGAGCTGGGCCTCGCCCAGGAACTGGTCCGCGGCCTGCCGCCCTCCCAGGTGCACGCCGAGGTCCTCGCCATGGCCGCCAACTGGCAGATGCTGCACAGCCCGGGCCCCGGCGCGGTCACCGCCGCCGAGCGGGCCGTGGAGTACGCGCGCATGGTCGGCGCCGACGACATCGAGCTGAACGCCCGGCTCACCCTCGGCGGCCTGATGGTGGACGCCGGGCACATCGAGGCCGGACTCGCGGAGATGTTCCAGGTCAGAGACTTGGTGGTGGCGCAGGGGCGGTCCCCCGCGGTGGCCCGCAGCCACGTCAACCTGCCCTCGACGCTGGAGAGCCTGGGCCGGTCCGAGGAGGCCATCGGCGTCCTGCGGGAAGGCGTCGACCTCACTCGCCGGATGGGACTGCTGGAGTCCGAGGCCTGGGTCTGGGGCAATCTCGCCGAGTCACTGATCTCCCTGGGCCGCTGGGACGAGGCGATGCGGGCCGCGGACATGGCCGCAGCCCCCGGCCGGGGCCCCGCGCCTCGCGGCGGCGCCGCCCTCAAGCGGGCCGTCGTCAGCCTCGCCCGCGGCGAGCGCGCCGAGGCCGCCCGGCTGCTCGCCGAGGCCCGCGCCGCCTACGGCACCCACGACCCGATGCCGCAGCACCACCTGCCGCTGGCCGCCCTCGCCGTCGGCATCGCCGCGGCCGACGGCCGCCTCCCGGACGCCCGCGCCGAACTCGGCCGCATCCTGGAGGCGGGCTTCCCGCCCGGCACCCAGCGCTACGGCTGGCCGCTGCTGCTGTCCGCCGCCGAGGCGGAGGCCGACGCCCGCACGGTGCCGGCCGCCGACGAGGGCCGGGCCGAGGTCCTCGACCGCATCGCGGCCGCCGCCAAGTCCCTGACCACCGGCGTCCCCGTCTGGGAGGCCCACGAGAAGTGGGTCCGCGCCGAACTGCACCGGGCCTGGGACCAGGACACCCCGCAGACCTGGTCGGAGGCGGTCACCGCCTTCGAGCGCCTGGAGCGGCCCTACGATCTCGCCCGCGTCCGCCACCGGCTGGCCGGCGCCCTCCTGGCCACCGGCGGCGAGGACGAGCGCGCCCGCGCCACGGAGCTGCTCCGCCTGGCCGGCACCGTCGCCGAACACCTCGGCGCGCGCCCACTGGCCGAGGCCGTCGCCGTGCTCGCCCAGCGTGCCCGCCTCACCCTCGGCCACTCCAGGGGCCCCGCCACCGCCACCGCACCCGCCGATCCGGCCGAGGCCCTGGGCCTCACCGGCCGCGAGCGCGACGTGCTGCGCCTGGTCTCGGACGGCCGCACCAACCGCCAGATAGCCGAGGAGCTGTTCATCTCGCCCAAGACGGCCAGCGTGCACGTCTCCAACATCCTGGCGAAGCTCGGCGTCTCCGGCCGCGGCGAGGCGGCGGCACTGGCCCACCGGCTGGCGCTATTTCCCGCCGAACGGCTCACGTCCGGTTCGACGGAGTGACGCTTACGCTGTAAAGGACGCCGAACGACGGAGGCACGCGTGTTCAACGCATTCGACGAACTGTTCTCCCCCGGCCGCAAGCACACCCGCGACGAGCAGAACCGCCTGGAGCTGACCCGCGAGGACGTCGGCGACGGCGACCCCGGCCGGGGCCCGATAGACCTCGGCTCGGGGCGGGTCGTCGTCCACCCGCCCCACCCCGAGGAGGCCGCGAAGCCTGCGACCCCCGAGGAGGAGTGACGGTCGGGCCTAGCTCACCTCCACCTCCAGGATCCGGTCGTCGCCGTCCTTCGCGTCGCCCCGGCCATCGGTGTTGCTGGTGACCAGCCACAGCTTGTCGCCGCCCGCCGGTGCGACCGTGCGCAGCCGGCCGTACTCGCCCTCCAGGAACGCCTGCGGGTCGGCCGAGGTCTCCGTGCCCTTCAGCGGGATCCGCCACAGCCGCTCGCCGCGCAGCCCCGCCATCCACACCGAGCCCGCCGCGTACGCGATGCCACTGGGGGAGGCCTCGTCGGTGCTCCACTGGGTCACCGGGTCGTGGAACCCGGAGCCGCCGCCCTCGCCCTCCGCCTGTGGCCAGCCGTAGTTGTCGCCCGGCTTGATCGCGTTCAGCTCGTCCCAGGTGTCCTGGCCGAACTCCGAGGCGAACAGGCGCTGTTTGCCGTCCCAGGCCAGCCCCTGCACGTTCCGGTGGCCGTAGGAGTACACCGGGGAGTCGGGGAAGGGGTTGCCGGGCGCCGGTTCGCCGTCCGGCGTCATCCGGAGGATCTTGCCGCCGAGGGAGTCCTTGTCCTGCGACAGCCCCGTGTCACCGCTCTCGCCGGTGCCCGCGTAGAGCATCTTGTCGGGGCCGAACGCGATCCGGCCGCCGTTGTGGATCACGCCCTTGGGAATGCCCCGGAAGACGGTGTCGGGCGCCCCCAGCTGCTCACCGGCCGGCTTCTTCTCGTCGTACAGCATGCGCACGATGCGGTTGTCCGAGGCGGAGGTGTAGTACGCGTAGATCATGTGGTCCGAGGCGTAGTCGGGGGAGAGCGCGATGCCCAGGAGGCCGCCCTCGCCCGATGCGGAGACCCCGGGCACCTCGCCCAGCTCCGTCTTGTCGCCGTTCTTCTCCGAGACGCGCGTGATCGTGGCGTCGTCGCGGGAGGAGACCAGCAGGTCGCCGCCCGGCAGCGGGGCCAGCCCCCAGGGGCTGTCGAGTCCCGTGGCGACCGTACGGAGCACCTTCACGGAGCCCTTCGCCGGCGGCGTCTCCTCGGCGGCCGTTCCGGACGGCGAGGACCGCGCGGTCGTGGTCGCGGAGGAGGCGCCGCCGTCCGGGTCCGACGGGTCCCCGTCGCCGGAGGAGCAGCCGGCCGTCAGCAGGAGGGCGGCGGCGGCCAACACGGCCGACACGGCTCGACGTTGCACGATCATGGTCCCTTCGACGCGACGGGTTCTTCCCTGTCATACACCGCACGGGCCTTCCAAGTTCCCGATCGCCGCAACCCGAACCCGGAACGGACCCCGCGCTCGTCCGGCGGACCATGCCCCGCCCGCCGGCGCGTCGACGCCCTCCCGCCGCCTCGCGGCTGGACGTACCGGACCCGGCTCGCCCCGTGGACCGGCCCTTGTCGCCGTTCCCCGCCCGGAGCCGCCGTGCACGCCCCCGCGCCGGTCAGTCCCAGGAGCCCCGCGCCGCCGGCAGCCCCCGCACCTCCGCCAGGTCCCGCTCGGTCAGCCGCAGCCCGGCCGCGCCCACGTTCTCGCCCACCCAGCGCTCCCGCTTGGTGCCCGGCACCGGCACCACGTGCCGTCCCTGGGCCAGCACCCACGCCAGCGCCACCTGCGCCGGGGTGACGTCGTCGCCGTGCCGGGCCGCGATCCGGCGCAGGCCGGCCACGATCGGCTGGTTGGCGGCCATCATCTCGGCGGTGAAGCGGGGATGCCGGGCGCGCAGGTCCTCCGGCTCGAAGCCCTGCCCGGGCGTCAGCGTGCCGGTCAGATAGCCGTTGCCCAGCGGCATCGCGGCGAGGAAGCCCACGCCCCGGGAGACGCACCACGGCAGCAGCGTGCGCAGCGCCTCCGGCGACCACACCGACAGTTCGGCCTGCACCGCGCTCACCGGGAAGACCTGCTGCACCCGCTCCAGCTGCCCGATCGTCGCGTCGTGCAGCCGCGCCCCGGGCCGCCGGGCCGACCGCGCGCCGACCGCGCAGAGCCCGAGCGCCCGCACCTTCCCCGCCCGCACCAGGTCGGCCATCGCGCCCCAGGTCTCCTCGACCGGTATCTCGGGGTCGGCCCGGTGCAGTTGGTAGAGGTCGATGACGTCCGTCTGGAGCCGGCGCAGCGAGGCGTCGCAGGCCCGCCGGACGTAGCCGGGGCGGCCGTTGGCCACGATGTGCTGCTCGCCCACGAGGAGTCCGACCTTGGTCGACACGAAGGCGTCGGACCGCCGCTCCCGCAACACCCGCCCCAGCAGCAGCTCGTTGGTGAAGGGGCCGTACATGTCCGCCGTGTCCAGCAGGGTGGCGCCCAGGTCGAGGGCCCGGTGCACCGCCCTGACCGACTCGTCGCCCCGCTGCCGTGACGTGCTGTACGCCCAGCTCATCGGCATGCACCCCAGTCCGACGGCCCCCACCGCGAGCGCCGTCGCGCCGATCGTCCTGCGCTCCACCTGGTCGTGACCCTCCCTCGTCAGGCCACCCAACCTAACCTCTGCCCCTCCGCCTCCCTGACATAGCCTCCTGACCATGACTGCTGAGGTGTGGCTGCCCATCCCGCCGGACGAGATCGAGGGCCTCCCCGAGGGCCCCGTGTACCGCCACTGGAACGGCGAGGAGACCTTTCCCGCCGACCCGGGCGACTGCGCGTACTACGTCGTCCCCTACATGAAGCCCAGCGGGATCGGTACCCGCCCGCTGCCCGGTATGCGTTCCGTCCAGGTCGTCCAGACCCTCTCCGCGGGCATCGACCACGTGGAGCCCGGACTCCGGTACCTGCCCCCGGGCGTCCGGCTGTGCAACGCCCGCGGGGTGCACGAGGCCAGCACCGCGGAGCTGACCCTCGCCCTGATCCTGGCGTCGCTGCGCGGTATCCCGGACTTCGTGCGGGCCCAGGACCGGGGCGAGTGGCTCGGCGGGTTCCGGCCGGCGCTCGCCGACCGGAAGGTGATCGTCGTCGGGTACGGATCGATCGGCGCCGCGATCGAGGACCGGCTCGTGCCCTTCGAGGTCGCGCCGGTCGTGCGCGTCGCGCGCTCCGCACGCACCACGGCGCGCGGTCCGGTGCACCCGCTCACCGAACTGCCCGCCCTGCTCCCGGAGGCGGACGTCGTGATCCTCTCCACCCCGCTCACCGAGGCCACCCGCCATCTCGTCGACGCGGAGTTCCTCGCCCGGATGAAGAACGGCGCCCTGCTCGTCAACGTCGCGCGCGGGCCGGTCGTCGACACGAAGGCGTTGCTCGCCGAACTGGAGAGCGGACGCCTCACAGCCGCCCTCGACGTGACCGACCCCGAACCGCTGCCGCCGGGCCACCCGCTGTGGCATGCTCCCGGCATAGTCGTCAGCCCGCACGCCGGCGGGCCGACCTCCGCCTTCCTGCCGCGCGCCAAGCGGCTGCTGGTGGACCAGTTGAACCGTTTCGTGAACCAGGAACCACTGCGCAACGTGATCCTGACGACGGGCGCGTAATCCGTTTCGGGCACCCTCCGCAACCCCCTGGATGCGGTGGGTGCGCGCATATCCGCTGGTCGTCACGGAGCGTAGAGAACCTATGTCCCTGAGTGACGATCCTGGTGTATCGTCCGACAGGGGACGCGCCGCGCACCGTACGGCGCCGGGGATGGACATCTCAGACTGTGAGGGGGGCGACGGGCGATGCACGGCCTATGGACGAACGACCCGACGCGGCGGAGCCGCCGCCGGCGACCCTGGCGCACGACCACGACCGCGCGCGGACGGGGCCGGCCCAGCCGGCACGCCCAGTGCGGCCCTCACCGCCGCCGGCCGGGCGGCCGCGGGAGGCCCCGGTGAGCCCGCCGCCCGTGCCCACGCTGGACGGGACGCTGCGCGCACAGCCGGCCCCCGGACCGCTGCTGCCCCGGCCCTCGGCCGCCTCCCGCGGCCCCACCTTCGTCCGCCAGCTCGTGCTGGCCCTGGTCTGCGCGGGCTACGCCGTCGGGTCCGCGCTCGGCTGGGGTTCGGAGTACGCCGCCAAGATCATGGGCGACTTCGGGCTGAGCGCCGCCGCGGGCGCCGCCGCCGTCTCCTGTCTCCTCTACGCCCGCGGACGCCGCGTCCGTTTCCGGCCGGCGTGGCTGCTCTTCGCCCTCTCCTCGGCCATGGCGTCCCTGGGCAACCTGGTCTGGGGGTGGTACGAGGTCGTCCTGCGGGTGCCCGTGCCCAGTCCCAGCTACGCCGACCTGTTCTTCCTGTGCTTCGCGCCGCCCGCCATCGTGGGGCTGCTCGTCCTGGCCAAACGGCCGGTCACCAAGGCCGGCTGGATCTGCCTGGGCCTGGACGCCTGGCTGATCGGCGGCTCGCTGCTGACGCTGGCCTGGAGTCTCGCGCTCGCCCAGGCGGCCAAGGCCGAGGGCGGGTCCAGCGTGGCGCACTCCGCGCTCTCCGTGGCGTACCCGCTGCTCGACATCGCGCTGGTCAGCATGGTGCTGGCGCTGCACTTCAGGCGCTCGCCCGTCTGCCGTTCGGCCGTCAACACCGCCATCGGCGCGCTCGCCCTGACGGTGATGTGCGACGCCCTCTTCACCTCGCCGCTGTTCCACAACAGCTACCGCTCCGGCCAGTTGCTCGACGCGGGCTGGTTCGCCGGCTCCCTGCTGCTCGCCTACGCCCCCTGGGCCGCGACCCGGAGCGGACGGGCCCCGGACGGGGAGGGCGCCGGCGGGCACACGCGCGTGGTGCGCGAGCACATGCCCGGACAGCGCGGCTCCGGACACCCGCAGGCGCCACCGCCCGGGCCCGTGCCGGGCGGTGAGCGGGGACGCTATCCGGCCGCCCGGCCCATCGCGGGATCCCTGGCCGCGCTCACCCCGTACCTCGCCGCCGCGGTCTGCACCCTGGGCATCCTCTACAACGTGCTCAACGGCCGCAGCGTCGACCGCGTGGTGCTGCTGACCGGCGGCACCGTGGTGCTCGCACTCGTCGTCCGGCAGGGCATCATGCTGCTCGACAACATCGTCCTCACCCAGGAACTGGCCCAGAAGGAGAACCACTTCCGCTCCCTGGTGCAGGGCTCCAGCGACGTCATCATGATCGCCGCGCCCACCGGCGTCCTCCGCTACGTCTCCCCGGCCGCCGCCGGTGTCTACGGCCGCCCCGCGGAGGAGCTGGTCGGCAGCGAACTGGCCGGGCTCATCCACCCGGAGGACCTCGGCTGCGTGATGCACGAGGTGCGCCGCTTCCTCGCCGCCAGCCCCGTCGAGGAACCGACCGCGCGCATCGAGTGCCGCTTCCGCTCCGGGGACGGCGGCTGGCTCAACGTCGAGTCCACCGTCAACCGCCACCACGGCGGCCTCATCTTCAACAGCCGGGACGTCACCGAGCGCGTGCGCCTCCAGGCCCAGCTCCAGCACAACGCCGAACACGACCCGCTCACCGACCTGCCCAACCGCGCCCTGTTCACCCGGCGCGTCCAGCAGGCCCTCTCCGGCCGCCGCGCCCTGGACCGCGGTGCCGCCCTGCGGGGTACGGCGGTGCTCTTCATCGACCTCGACGGCTTCAAGGGCGTCAACGACACCATCGGCCACCAGGCCGGGGACGAACTGCTGGTGCAGGCCGCCCGCAGACTCCACGAGGCCGTCCGCAAGGGGGACACCGCCGCCAGACTGGGCGGCGACGAGTTCGCGGCCCTGATCGTCGGGGACGGGGCCCGGGACCGGGCCGCCCGCGAGGGCCACATCAGGGAACTCGCCGACCGCCTGCGGATGACCCTCTCCCAGCCCTACCTCATCGACGGCAACGATGTCCGTGTCAACGCCTCCATCGGCGTCGCCTTCGCCGAACCGGGCCTCGGCGCGGGCGAGTTGCTGCGCAACGCCGACCTCGCGATGTACCGGGCCAAGGCGAGCGGCAAGGGCCGTGTCGAGCTGTACCGGCCGCAGATGCAGCAGGACGTCGTGCGCAAGGCCGAGCTGGCCACCCGGCTGCGGGTCGCGCTGCACGACGGCGAGTTCGCACTGCTGCACCAGCCCGTGGTCTCCCTGACGGACGGCCGGATCACATCGGTCTGCGCCCAGGCGCGCTGGCGCTCCTCGCAGGGCGTGCTCTTCACCCCCGCCGAGTTCCTGCGGGTCGCCGAGGACGCCGACAAGACCGCCGAACTGGACCGCTGGGTGCTCCAGGAGGCCGTCGAGCAGGCCGCCGAACGGGCGGCGACCGGGCTGCCGGTCACCGTGGCCATACGCATCGGGGCCCGCCGCCTGCTGGACCGCTCGATGCCGCTGGGTTCCGTGGAGGCCCAGCTGACCCGGCACGGGCTCCCGCCGGGTTCTCTCCTGATCGAGCTGTCGGACATCGATCCACGGGTCGGCCTGGACGAACTGGACCGCCGGCTGAACGCGCTGCGCAGGGTGGGTGTCCGGATCGCGCTGGACGGCTTCGGCAGCGGCTACGCGGCGATCACCGCGCTGCGGCGCCTGCCCGTCGACGTCCTCAAGCTCGACCGCGGGCTGGTGGAGGGCGTCGTGGAGTCGGCGCGGCTGCACAAGATCACCAGCGGTCTGCTGCGCATCGCCACCGACCTCGGGCTGAAGTCCGTGGCCGACGGGGTGGACCTGCCCGAGCAGATCGTCGCCCTGCGCGCGATGGGCTGCACGCACGGACAGGGCATGGCGTTCTCCGGACCGCTGGACGAGTACCGGCTGCGCAGAGCGCTGGGCACCGGCCACTACCCCGTGCCGCACGGACCGGCCGAACCGGCCTTCGCGGGCGGCGCCAAGGGGGTGTACGCCAAGAGCGTCGGCACCACCGCCACCGGCCAGGTTCCCGGCGGTCTCCCGTCGGGACTGCCGGCCGTCCTCGGTGGTGGTACGGCACTGCGCTCACATAATGAGACTCCCGTCCCACCCACTTGACAGTGGGTGCGCGCCGGGGGGAGGGTCAGTGCCATGCGCACCCGAATTCTCGTACTTGGAAAGCGCGTCGGCTGAAGCTGGTGATGTCCGGACCACCCGGACTCCCGGCGACCCACACCCGACGCGCTCCCCTCGCTTGCCTTATGGCACGAGGGGTTTTTTGTTGCACAGGCACCCGCCGAGCAGCAGCCGCAGACCGCACGAATCCTCGCAAAAACCCTCAGCATCGAGAAGAGAATGCCGATGACCGAGCAGGCCACCGGGGCCCATCACCCGCAGCCGCGGCCCCGTTCCGGAGGACAGCAGTCCGCCCCCGAGTCCGTCACGGGTGCGAAGTCCCTCATCCGCTCCCTTGAGGAGGTCGGGGTCGACACCGTATTCGGCATTCCCGGTGGCACGATCCTCCCCGCCTACGACCCGATGATGGACTCCAGCAGGGTGCGCCACGTGCTCGTCCGTCACGAGCAGGGCGCGGGCCACGCGGCCACCGGCTACGCGCAGGCCACCGGCAAGGTCGGCGTCTGCATGGCGACCTCCGGTCCCGGTGCCACCAACCTGGTGACACCGATCGCGGACGCCAACATGGACTCGGTGCCGCTGGTCGCGATCACCGGCCAGGTCGTCTCCAAGGCGATCGGCACCGACGCCTTCCAGGAGGCGGACATCGTCGGCATCACGATGCCGATCACCAAGCACAGCTTCCTGGTCACCAAGGCCGAGGACATCCCGAAGACGATCGCCGAGGCGTTCCACATCGCCTCGACCGGCCGTCCGGGACCGGTCCTCGTCGACATCCCGAAGGACGTGCTGCAGACGCGGACGACCTTCTCCTGGCCGCCGGCCACCGACCTGCCCGGCTACCGCCCGGTCACCAAGCCGCACGCCAAGCAGATCCGCGAGGCCGCCAAGCTCATCTCCGCCGCGAAGCGCCCCGTGCTCTACGTCGGCGGAGGCGTGCTCAAGGCGCAGGCCACCGCCGAGCTGAAGGTCCTCGCCGAACTCACCGGGGCGCCCGTCACCACCACCCTGATGGCGCTCGGCGCGTTCCCCGACAGCCACCCGCTGCACGTGGGAATGCCGGGCATGCACGGTGCGGTCACCGCCGTCACCGCGCTGCAGAAGGCCGACCTGATCGTCGCCCTCGGAGCCCGCTTCGACGACCGCGTCACCGGCAAGCTGGACAGCTTCGCCCCGTACGCCAAGATCGTCCACGCCGACATCGACCCGGCCGAGATCGGCAAGAACCGCGCCGCGGACGTCCCGATCGTCGGCGACGCCCGCGAGGTCATCGCCGACCTCGTGCAGGCCGTCCAGAAGGAGCACGACGAGGGCAACCGGGGCGACTACACCGCATGGTGGAAGGACCTGACCCGCTGGCGCGAGACCTACCCCCTCGGCTACGACCAGCCCGAGGACGGATCGCTCTCCCCGCAGCAGGTCATCGAGCGCATCGGTCAGCTGGCGCCCGAGGGCACGATCTTCGCGGCCGGCGTCGGCCAGCACCAGATGTGGGCCGCGCACTTCGTCCAGTACGAGAAGCCCGCCACCTGGCTCAACTCCGGCGGCGCCGGAACCATGGGGTACGCGGTCCCGGCCGCCATGGGCGCCAAGGCCGGCATGCCCGGCAACGCGGTCTGGGCGATCGACGGCGACGGCTGCTTCCAGATGACCAACCAGGAACTGACCACCTGCGCCCTGAACAACATCCCGATCAAGGTCGCCGTCATCAACAACGGCGCCCTCGGGATGGTCCGCCAGTGGCAGACCCTCTTCTACAACCAGCGGTACTCCAACACCGTGCTCCACTCCGGCCCCGAGGACGTCAACCCGGACGCCCGCGGCACCCGCGTCCCCGACTTCGTGAAGCTGTCGGAGGCCATGGGCTGCTACGCCATCCGCTGCGAGGACCCCGCCGACCTCGACAAGGTCATCGAGGAGGCGAACTCCATCAACGACCGGCCCGTCGTCGTGGACTTCATCGTCCACGAGGACGCGATGGTCTGGCCGATGGTCGCCGCCGGCACCTCCAACGACGAGATCATGGCCGCCCGGGACGTCCGCCCGGACTTCGGCGACAACGAAGACGACTGAGAGCCGTCAGGACTTCAAGCAGAGGAAGCAGACCATGTCCAAGCACACGCTCTCCGTCCTGGTGGAGAACACCCCCGGCGTCCTCGCCCGGATCACCGCCCTCTTCTCCCGCCGCGGCTTCAACATCGACTCCCTCGCCGTCGGCGTCACCGAGCACGCCGACATCTCCCGCATCACCATCGTGGTGAGCGTCGAGGACTTCCCGCTGGAGCAGGTGACGAAGCAGCTCAACAAGCTCGTCAACGTGCTCAAGATCGTCGAGCTGGAGCCCGCCCAGGCCGTCCAGCGTGAACTCGTTCTGGTGAAGGTGCGCTCCGACAACGAGACGCGCTCCCAGATCGTCGAGATCGTCCAGCTGTTCCGCGCCAAGACCGTCGACGTCTCCCCGGAGGCCGTCACCATCGAGGCCACCGGCAGCAGCGACAAGCTGTCCGCCATGCTCAGGATGCTGGAACCGTACGGCATCAAGGAACTCGTCCAGTCCGGCACGATCGCCATCGGCCGCGGCGCCCGTTCGATCACGGACCGCTCGCTGCGCGCACTCGACCGGTCCGCATAACGACGGCGACGGGCGGCCGGCGCGACGACCGGCCGCCCGTATGCCGAGACCCCGAAACTTCCCTTCCCCCCACCGGCATACGGTGGGACGCAACACCTGCACACAAGGAGAGAACCCAGTGGCCGAGCTGTTCTACGACGCCGACGCCGACCTGTCCATCATCCAGGGCCGCAAGGTCGCGGTCATCGGGTACGGCAGCCAGGGCCACGCCCACGCCCTGTCGCTGCGCGACTCCGGCGTCGACGTGCGCGTCGGTCTGCACGAGGGCTCCAAGTCCAAGGCCAAGGCCGAGGAGCAGGGCCTGCGCGTGGTGAGCCCGTCCGAGGCCGCCGCCGAGGGCGACGTCATCATGATCCTGGTCCCGGACCCGATCCAGGCCCAGGTCTACGAGGAGCACATCAAGGACAACCTGAAGGACGGCGACGCGCTGTTCTTCGGTCACGGCCTCAACATCCGCTACGGCTTCATCAAGCCCCCGGCCGGCGTGGACGTCTGCATGGTCGCCCCCAAGGGCCCGGGCCACCTGGTGCGCCGTCAGTACGAGGAGGGCCGCGGCGTTCCGTGCATCGCCGCCGTCGAGCAGGACGCCTCCGGCAACGCCTTCGCGCTGGCCCTGTCGTACGCGAAGGGCATCGGCGGCACCCGCGCCGGCGTCATCAAGACGACGTTCACCGAGGAGACCGAGACCGACCTCTTCGGCGAGCAGGCCGTCCTCTGCGGTGGCACGGCCGCGCTGGTCAAGGCGGGCTTCGAGACCCTGACCGAGGCCGGCTACCAGCCGGAGATCGCCTACTTCGAGTGCCTGCACGAGCTGAAGCTGATCGTGGACCTCATGTACGAGGGCGGCCTGGAGAAGATGCGCTGGTCGATCTCCGAGACCGCCGAGTGGGGCGACTACGTCACGGGCCCGCGGATCATCACCGACGCCACCAAGGCCGAGATGAAGAAGGTCCTCGCCGAGATCCAGGACGGCACCTTCGCCCAGCAGTGGATGGACGAGTACCACGGCGGTCTGAAGAAGTACAACGAGTACAAGAAGCAGGACTCCGAGCACCTGCTGGAGACCACCGGCAAGGAGCTGCGCAAGCTCATGAGCTGGGTCGACGAAGAGGCGTAAACCTCATCGCCGGGGGCCGGAGCGACGCCGCTCCGGCCCCTTCGGCGAACCCGGGGTAACGTCGGGCCCACGGCGTTGTCCATCCCGTCCAGCCACGGACGGGTGATCCTTCCGCAGAGGCGCGGGACGACGTCCGCCACGCCACTAGACTGCTGAACACATACGCGTCAGGCCCACAGCGTCGTGCGTCTTCCACGCGGCTTAGCGACACCGAATGCGGCCGTCGGGACGGCCGTCCGCATTGGACTTGTGAGGACTCACGTGAGCTCGAAACCTGTCGTACTCATCGCCGAAGAGCTGTCGCCCGCGACCGTGGACGCGCTCGGCCCCGACTTCGAGATCCGCCAGTGCAACGGCGCGGACCGGGCCGAACTGCTCCCCGCCATCGCCGACGTGGACGCGATCCTGGTCCGCTCCGCCACCAAGGTCGACGCCGAGGCCGTCGCCGCCGCCAAGAAGCTCAAGGTCGTCGCCCGGGCCGGGGTCGGCCTGGACAACGTCGACGTCTCCGCCGCCACCAAGGCCGGCGTGATGGTCGTCAACGCGCCGACCTCCAACATCGTGACCGCCGCCGAGCTGGCCTGCGGCCTGATCGTGGCCACCGCCCGCAACATCCCGCAGGCCAACGCCGCGCTGAAGAACGGCGAGTGGAAGCGCAGCAAGTACACCGGCGTCGAGCTGGCCGAGAAGACCCTCGGTGTCGTCGGCCTCGGCCGCATCGGCGCCCTCGTCGCGCAGCGCATGTCGGCGTTCGGCATGAAGGTCGTCGCCTACGACCCCTACGTGCAGCCCGCGCGGGCCGCGCAGATGGGCGTCAAGGTGCTGTCGCTGGACGAGCTGCTCGAGGTCTCCGACTTCATCACCGTCCACCTGCCCAAGACCCCCGAGACCCTCGGCCTGATCGGCGACGAGGCGCTGCGCAGGGTCAAGCCGAGCGTCCGCATCGTCAACGCCGCGCGCGGCGGCATCGTCGACGAGGCGGCGCTGTACTCGGCGCTCAAGGAGGGCCGCGTCGCGGGAGCCGGCCTGGACGTGTACGCCAAGGAGCCGTGCACCGACTCGCCGCTGTTCGAGTTCGACCAGGTCGTCGCCACCCCGCACCTCGGCGCCTCCACCGACGAGGCCCAGGAGAAGGCCGGCATCGCGGTCGCCAAGTCGGTGCGTCTCGCCCTCGCCGGTGAGCTGGTCCCGGACGCGGTCAACGTCCAGGGCGGTGTCATCGCCGAGGACGTCAAGCCGGGTCTGCCGCTCGCCGAGCGCCTCGGCCGGATCTTCACCGCGCTCGCCGGCGAGGTCGCCGTCCGCCTCGACGTCGAGGTCTACGGCGAGATCACCCAGCACGACGTGAAGGTGCTGGAGCTGTCCGCGCTCAAGGGTGTCTTCGAGGACGTCGTCGACGAGACGGTGTCGTACGTCAACGCCCCGCTGTTCGCCCAGGAGCGCGGCGTCGAGGTCCGGCTGACCACCAGCTCGGAGTCCCCGGAGCACCGCAATGTGGTGACCGTGCGCGGCACCCTCGCGGACGGCGAGGAGGTGTCGGTCTCCGGCACGCTGGCCGGCCCGAAGCACCTCCAGAAGATCGTCGCCGTCGGCGAGTACGACGTGGACCTGGCCCTCGCCGACCACATGGTCGTCCTGCGCTACGAGGACCGTCCCGGCGTCGTCGGCACCGTCGGCCGCGTCATCGGCGAGGCCGGTATCAACATCGCCGGCATGCAGGTCGCCCGTGCGACGGTCGGCGGCGAGGCGCTGGCCGTGCTGACCGTCGACGACACGGTGCCCTCCGGGGTGCTGGCGGAGGTCGCGGCGGAGATCGGCGCGACGTCGGCCCGGTCGGTGAACCTGGTCTGAGCGACCGCGTTCTCAAGCGCCGGACGGGCTGAATCGGTCAGCCCGTCCGGCGTTTTCCGTGGGCGCTTCCGGACGCACCCTGATGTGCCTGAGTCCGTCGTCCCCGGCGACCGGCTCGCCGGCCGCCGGCCTGCGTCGGGTGATGGACGCCGCTACAGGCGGTGCGCCTTGAGCGCCATGTGCAGCAGCAGCCGGTCCTCCCCGTCGTCCAGGTCCAGGCCGGTGAGCTGCTCGACGCGGGAGAGGCGGTAGTACAGGGTCTGGCGGTGGATGCCCAGCTCGGCGGCGGCGCGGCCGGCCTGGCCCGCGCAGTCGAGGTAGATCTCGGCGGTGCGGACCAGCTCCCGGTGGGCGGGGGAGAGCAGCACCCGGAGGGCGGGGTCGTGCGCGGACCGCGGGGGCAGCGCGGTCAGCAGGCGGAACGCCCCGATGGACGTCCACTCCGCGACCGGACCGAAGCGGGACTCCGCGCGGGCTGCCCGCGCCGCCGCCGACGCCTCCCACCAGGCCGCCCCCAGCTCCGCCAGTCCCGAGCGCGGCGCGGAGACCCCGGCCGCGATCCCGCCGTCACGGGCCCGCTCGAGGAGCCGGCCCGCCGCCGAGGTCGCCGGGGTCAGTACCTCTGCCGAGCGCAGCCGCACCAGCAAGGCCAGCGACTCGCCCGCGGTGCCCCACGGCACCGTGCACAGCGCCGTCGCCGCCGGCACCGTGCGGACCGAGGGCGCGTCCTCGGGATCGGCCGACGGCCAGGGCGCCACGCAGACCACCGCGTGCAGGGCGTCCGCGCGGGCACCCAGCGCGGTGCGCAGCTCCGCCACCGCCATGTCCCGCTGCCAGTCCCGCTCCGCGGTCAGCACCGCCCGCAGCTCCCGGCTCAGGTCCGCGCCGTGCTGCGCCTCGTCCGCGAGCAGCGCGCCGATCCGGACGGTCACCGCCATGGCCGCGGTCAGCTGCCGCTCCGTCGGACCGGGGTCGGTGTCCAGGAGCCACACATAGCCGAGGACCACGCCCCGGTGGCGTACCGGCAGACAGGTGCGTCCCCGGTAGACCCCCGCCTCCGGGGTCGGCGGGATGCGGACCGGGCCGGTGGCGCGGGTGATGCCGAAGCCCTCGAACCAGGCCCGGACGGCCGCGGTGGAGCGCCGGGTCAGGATCGAGCGGGTGCGCACCGGGTCCAGGGCGGAGGGGTCGAGGTCGCCCTCGCTGTCGTAGGCGCCGAAGGCGATCAGCTCGAAGTCGCGGTTCTCCAGGGTCGCCGGGGCGCCCAGCAGCTCGGAGATCTCGTCGACCAGCTCCTGGTAGTCACCCTTGGAATCCGTCGTCACCCGGGCATTCTGCCGCATTTGCCCGCCGCTTTCATACACATGTCTGAGATCTGCGGCACGGATGCGTGACAGCTGTCGATGGCCGACGATCGGGGGGATCCTTAGATTTCACGGTGGTTCTCCGTGCCGTCGCCCGTCCGTCGGGCTACGGCCTCGTGTTGGTTGGTAAGTGGAGGTGCCCCGTGCTGGGTCCCGTGATTCTCGCCGCGTCGCGCAGCGACCGGATGCGCCGGCTGGTGTCGGCCGCGCCCGTGACCAAGCCGGTCGTCGACCGGTTCATCCCCGGCGAGACGGTCGACGAGATCGTGCCGATCATCCGGGACCTCACGGACCAGGGCCTGGAACTGACGATGGACGTCGTCGGCGAGGACATCACGAACCCGGGGCAGGCCGAGGCCGCCCGCGACGCCTACCTGGAGCTGATCGACCGGCTGAAGCCGCTCGGCCTCGGCACCCGCGCCGAGATGTCGGTCAAGCTGTCCATGTTCGGCCAGGCGCTGGACGGCGGCCACGAGCTGGCCCTGAAGAACGTCCGCCCGGTCGTCGAGGCCGCCGCCGAGATCGGCACCACGGTCACCCTCGACGCCGAGGACCACACCACCCTCGACTCGATGTTCGCCATCCACGAGGAGTTGCGGAAGGACGTCCCGCAGACCGGCTGCGTCATCCAGTCCTACCTCTTCCGCACCGAGGCCGACGCGCGCCGCCTCGCCGACAGCGGCTCTCGCGTACGGTTGGTGAAGGGCGCCTACAAGGAGCCCGCAGAGGTCGCGTACCAGCAGCGCCACGAGATCGACAAGGCGTACGTCCGCATCCTGCGCACCCTGATGGAGGGCGAGGGCTACCCGATGATCGGGTCGCACGACCCGCGCCTGATCTCCATCGCCCAGGAGCTGGCCCGCACCGCCGGGCGCAAGCTCGACGAGTACGAGTTCCAGATGCTGTACGGCATCCGCGGCGACGAGCACCTGCGGCTGGCCGCCGAGGGCCACCGCATGCGCGTCTACACCGCCTACGGCACCGACTGGTACGGCTACTTCATGCGCCGTCTGGCGGAGAAGCCGGCGAACCTCCGGTTCTTCGCGCGGAGCGTGATCGGCCGTGGCTGATTCGACCGGGCTGTGCCGCGGCTACTGCCGGGGGTCCGGGGGTCGCCCCCCGGGAAAGCACAGCATGCGCCGTCTGGCGGAGAAGCCGGCGAACCTCCGGTTCTTCGCCCGCTCGATGGTCAGCAAGGGCTGAGCCCACCACCGCTCGCAACACCCGCTCAGTAAGGAGTAACGGCAACCATGGACGCTGTGACCCAGGTCCCCACCCCCGTCAACGAGCCGGTGCACGGCTACGCCCCCGGCTCGCCCGAGCGTGCCCGACTGGAGGTCAAGCTCAAGGAGCTGGCCGACAATCCGGTCGACCTGCCCTGCACCATCGGCGGCGTCAAGCGGATGGGCGGCGGTGAGCGCTTCGACGTCGTGCAGCCGCACAACCACAAGTCCCGCCTGGGCACCTACGCCAACGCCACCCAGCAGGACGCCCAGGACGCGATCGACGCCGCCCTGGCCGCGGCCCCCGCGTGGCGCGCGATGTCCTTCGACGACCGCGCGGCGATCATCCTGCGCGCCGCCGAGCTGCTGTCCGGCCCCTGGCGCGAGACCATCGCCGCCTCCACGATGCTCGGCCAGTCCAAGACGGCCCAGCAGGCCGAGATCGACAGCCCCTGCGAGCTGATCGACTTCTGGCGCTTCAACGTCCACTACGCCCGCAACATCCTGGCCGAGCAGCCCCCGGCCAACTCCCAGGGCGTGTGGAACCGCATGGACCACCGCCCGCTGGAGGGCTTCGTCTACGCGATCACGCCCTTCAACTTCAGCGCGATCGCGGCCAACCTGCCCACCGCCCCGGCCCTCATGGGCAACGTGGTGGTCTGGAAGCCGTCCCCGACGCAGACCCACGCCGCCGTGCTGCTGATGCGGCTCCTGGAGGAGGCCGGGCTGCCCAAGGGCGTCATCAACCTGGTCACCGGCGACGGCATCGCGGTCTCCGAGGTCGCCCTGGAGCACCGGGACCTCGCGGGCATCCACTTCACCGGCTCGACCAAGACCTTCCAGCACCTGTGGAAGACGGTCGGCAACAACATCGAGAAGTACCGCACCTACCCGCGCCTGGTCGGCGAGACCGGCGGCAAGGACTTCCTCGTCGCCCACCCGAGCGCCGACCGCGCGGTGCTCAAGACCGCGCTGACCCGCGGTGCCTTCGAGTACCAGGGCCAGAAGTGCAGCGCCACCTCCCGCGCGTACATCCCGGCGTCCATCTGGAACGACGGCTTCAAGGAGGAGTTCGCCGCCGAGGTCGACTACCTCACCATGGGTGACGTCACCGACCTGTCGAACTTCGTCGGCGCGGTCATCGACGCGCGGTCCTTCGCCAAGAACAAGGCCGCCATCGACCGGGCCAAGGAGGACGAGACCTGCACGATCGTCGCGGGCGGCTCCTACGACGACTCGGTCGGCTACTTCGTCCGCCCGACCGTCGTCGAGTGCACCGACCCGGAGAACGAGGTCTTCCGCACCGAGTACTTCGGCCCGTTCCTCGCCGTGCACGTCTACGACGACAGCAAGGCCGACGCGTACGACGAGATGCTCACCCAGATGGAGTCCGTCTCCGACTACGCCCTCACCGGCTCGGTCGTCTCCAACGACCGCGCCGCGGCGGCGTACACGATGGAGAAGCTGCGCTACGCGGCCGGCAACTTCTACATCAACGACAAGTCGACCGGCGCCGTGGTCGGCCAGCAGCCCTTCGGCGGCGGCCGCGCCTCCGGCACCAACGACAAGGCCGGCGCCCCGCAGAACCTGATGCGCTGGACGCTGACCCGCGCCATCAAGGAGACGCTGGTCGCACCGACCGACTACACGTACCCGCACATGGGCTGACGCCCAGTGAGTGACGCCCGGGGGCCAGGTCGACCGACCTGGCCCCCGGGCGTTTTCGCAGTTCGGGGGCGTGTGACCGAAGACGCCGTCTCAGATAGTAGGAAGTCCGAGTAATTGTGGAGACAGACGCTCCGCACTCCCTTAGCTTTGTAGGAGCCGAACGTCCCGCTCGATCGAGCGGATGGCGGTCGTGAGCCGGGCCCCGCGCAGGCAACCCCTGCGGCACCGCGCTCCCCGCCCCTTCCGGCGTCTCCCCGTACCGCTCGCTCTCCGCGCTCCCTTAGTGCCGAAGGAGTCGATTCCCATGGCCGAGACGACCGTCCGCCGCCGAGTCCGCCACCTCTCCCGCAGCGCCGACTCCGACCGCAAGAACGCCGCGGCCGCCCTCCAGCGCGCCCTCGACCGCCGGGACAACGGCGGCGCCACCGGGCACTGAGCCCCGGGCAGTGAGGCGTCCGCATGCCGGACGCCTCATGTCATCCCGTGGGACGAGGAGTAGGGTGCCGCACATGTCGGCAAGTTCTCGCAGCCTCAATCTCGCAGTGATCCCCGGTGACGGCATCGGCCAGGAGGTCGTGGCCGAAGGCCTGAAGGTGCTCTCCGCCGTCCTTCCGCAGGATGTGAAGCTGGAGACCAAGGAGTTCGACTTCGGCGCCCGGCGCTACCACGCCACCGGTGAGACCCTCACCGACGCCGACCTCGACGCCCTCAAGGGCCACGACGCCATCCTGCTCGGCGCCATCGGCGACCCGACGGTGCCGTCCGGCGTCCTGGAGCGCGGCTTCCTGCTCAAGCTCCGCTTCGCCTTCGACCACCACGTCAACCTGCGGCCGTCCAAGCTGCTGCCGGGTGTCGCCACCCCGCTCGCCGGACAGCCGGAGATCGACTTCGTCGTCGTCCGCGAGGGCACCGAAGGCCCGTACACCGGCAACGGCGGCACCATCCGCAAGGGCACCGAGCACGAGGTCGCCACCGAGGTCTCCGTGAACACGGCCTACGGTGTCGAGCGCGTCGTCCGCGACGCCTTCGCTCGCGCCCAGGCCCGCCCCCGCAAGAAGCTCACGCTGGTCCACAAGAACAACGTGCTGACCTTCGCGGGCCACCTGTGGACGGACATCTTCAACAAGGTGGCCGCCGAGTACCCCGAGGTCACCACCGACTACATCCACGTCGACGCCGCGACCATCTACCTGGTCACCGATCCGGCGCGCTTCGACGTGATCGTCACCGACAACCTCTTCGGCGACATCATCACCGACCTCGCCGCGGCCGTCTCCGGCGGCATCGGCGTCGCCGCCAGCGGGAACATCAACCCGTCCGGCGACTTCCCCTCGATGTTCGAGCCGGTGCACGGCTCCGCGCCCGACATCGCCGGCCAGGGCAAGGCCGACCCGACCGCCACGGTCCTGTCCGTCGCCCTGCTCCTGCGCCACCTCGGCCACGAGGCCGAGGCGGCCCGGATCGAGGAGGCCGTCTCCACCGACCTCGGAGAGCGCGGCGGCCTGCCCGCACGGAGCACCTCGGAGATCGGCGACGCACTCGCCGTACGAGTAGCCGGCTGATCCGGCGCACTCGAAATCCAACCTTTCGAAGCCGCCGGGTCCGAGAAACAAGGCACCCGGCGGCTTTCTCCTGCGTCCGCCAGGTGCGACCATCAGACCCTGGACCGCATTCACCCCGTTTTCATCCGTCACCGGCCGCGCGCGATAATCGAACGCGAAGCCGCGACATGAGGGAATGCTCGGACGTCCTAGCACCGGCCACCGGCCGTACGGGCGTGACAGCGGCCCGTCACAATCAAACCGGTGAAGGACATCAACCCATGACGACGCCCACGATCGAGCTCAAGCCCTCCGCCAACCCGCTCTCCGACACGGAGCGGCAGGCGATTCTGGCCAACCCCGGGTTCGGCCGCCACTTCACCGACCACATGGTGACGATCAAGTGGACCGAGGGCCGCGGCTGGCACGACGGTCAGCTCGTCCCGTACGCCCCGCTCTCGCTCGACCCGGCCACCATGGTCCTGCACTACGCGCAGGAGATCTTCGAGGGCCTGAAGGCCTACCGCCGGCCCGACGGGAGCGTCGCCACCTTCCGGCCGGAGAAGAACGGCCGCCGCTTCCAGGCGTCCTCGCGCCGCCTCGGCATGCCCGAGCTGCCGGTGGAGACGTTCATCGAGGCGTGCGACGCGCTGGTCCGCCAGGACCAGGACTGGGTCCCGGCGCACGGCGGCGAGGAATCCCTCTACCTGCGCCCGTTCATGATCGCCACCGAGGTCGGCCTGGGCGTCAAGCCGGCCGGCGAGTACCTCTTCCTGGTCATCGCCTCCCCGGCCGGCGCCTACTTCCCGGGCGGCGTCAAGCCGGTCTCCATCTGGGTCTCCGAGGACCGCGTCCGCGCCGTCCCCGGCGGCATGGGCGACGCCAAGACCGGCGGCAACTACGCCGCGTCGCTGCTCGCGCAGGCGGAGGCGGCGGCCAAGGGCTGCGACCAGGTCTGCTACCTCGACGCGGTCGAGCACCAGTGGGTCGAGGAGCTGGGCGGCATGAACCTGTACTTCGTGTACGGCGACAAGATCATCACGCCGTCCCTCACCGGTTCCATCCTGGAGGGCGTCACCCGCGACTCCCTGCTCACCGTCGCCCGTGACCTCGGGTACGAGGCGGAGGAGGGCCGCGTCTCGGTCGAGCAGTGGCAGCGCGACTCGGAGAACGGCACCCTCACCGAGGTCTTCGCCTGCGGCACCGCCGCGGTGATCACTCCGGTCGGCACGGTGAAGCGGGCCGGGGCGCAGTGGCAGCAGAGCGGGGGCGAGCCGGGTGAGGTGACGCAGCGGCTGCGTACGGCGCTGCTGGACATCCAGCGGGGCAAGGCCGAGGACAAGCACGGCTGGATGCACCGGCTGGCCTGAGGCACCCCGCGTGGGGGCGGGCCCTGCCGGGGGCTCCGCCCCCGGACCACCCCCGGCCTAGGCCCGCCCCCCACCCGACTCGGTCGGAGAAGAGGCAGCCGTCGCCGGCTCCGTCCCACTCGCCGCGGGCACGGCGGCACCCGGCACCGCGATCACGTACACCACCCCGCCCACCAGCCCCGACAGCAGGAAGCTGCAGTCCACCCCGCCGGTCAGGGACAGCAGGGGCCCCTCGTACGACGGCAGGGACACGGCCAGGACGCCGACCGTCGCGCCCACCGCCCAGGCGGCCGTCGCGGGGACGTTCCAGCCGGAGCGGTACCAGTAGATCCCGCCCCGCGCGCGGCGGTTGAAGACCTGGAGCGCGTCGGCGTCGTACACCCCGCCGCAGCGGACCGCGCCGATCATCGTGATGACCGCCCACGGCGTGCCGATCGCCGTGAGCAGCAGCACGAACGACGTCATCGCCGACTGCGCGTCCCAGGCGTAGTGCCCGGCGAAGACGCAGGCCGTCGCGACGACGGCGACGGCGCAGGTGGCGCGGGCGCGGGAGGCGCGCGGCAGGATGGCGTCCAGGTCCAGGCCCATCGAGTAGAGCATCAGCCCGGCGTTGCCCACCGACCCGGCCGAGGCGGCGAGCAGCAGCGGGACCAGGTACCAGGCGGGGGCGGCGTCGACCAGCGGCCCCGCGTAGTCGAGCGCGGCGCGGGCGGCGTACGCCGTGAAGGTGCCGAAGAGCTGCGGCACGAGCAGCCCCAGCATCAGCCCCAGCCAGGTCGCGTGCAGCACCCGGCGCGAGGAGAAGCGGGCCGGTGAGATGTAGCGGGTGTAGTCGCCGAGCAGCGTGATGAAGGCGATCGGCCCGGACAGTCCCGCGGCCACGGCGGCGAGCAGCCAGGTCGGCCAGAAGCCGCCCAGCAGGTAGCCGCCGGCCTCCGGGAGCGCGGCGGTGGTGAAGTCGGGGGCGTAGGCGATCACGCCCAGGACCAGCAGGGCCGTCATGCCGTAGGCCAGCACCTTGGACATGGCGAGCAGCACCCGGTAGCCGTAGACGGCGCCCGCGACGGTCGCCGCGGCGAGCAGGCCGTAGACGACGGCGTACGCGGCACCGCCCTGCGGGAGTCCGAAGAGCCGGCCGAGCACGCCCATCATCACGTCCCCGCCGATCCACACGGTCAGCGCGGTGTAGCCGAGGGCCAGCAGCAGCCCGACCACCGAACCCACCAGCCGCCCGCGCACGCCGAACTGGGCGCCGGACGACGTGGACAGGTTGGTGCCGGTGCGCAGCGAGACCAGCGCGAGCGGAGCCGTGAACAGCGTGCCGACGACCGTGCCCGCCACCACCGCGCCGACCGACGCCCACCAGCCCAGGCCGAAGGACGGCGGCAGCCAGCCGAAGACGATCACGCCGAGGCAGAGGTTGGAGCCCAGCAGGATCGAGACGAGATCCCTGGGCCCGCTGGTGCGTTCCTCCTCGGGGATGGTGTCGACTCCGCGCTGTTCGATCGGCATGGCTGGTCTCCTTCGACGGCCGCCTGATGGTTTTGAGCGACGTTCAATGTGACGGCTGCGTGTGCTGCCCGTCAATGGTTCCGTTCGAGGGATGCTCTGTTTAGAGTGGTGTTCTAACGTCGGGATGGCAAGGAGGTGCCGCGTCGTGAGACTGACCCCCACGGAACGTGACCGGCTGCTGCTCTTCGGGGCGGCCGAGCTGGCCCGGGCCCGCCGGAACCGCGGGCTGCGGCTGAACGTGCCGGAGGCGACCGCGCTGATCGCGGACACCGTGTGCGAGGCCGCTCGCGACGGTGCCCGTCTCGCCGAGGCGATCGAGCGGGCCCGGTCCGTGCTCGGCCCGGACGACGTGCTGCCCGGCGTCGCGGACGTGGTCACCGAGGTCCACGTGGAGGCCGTCTTCGACGACGGCTCCCGGCTCGCGGTCGTCTCCGGCCCGATCGGCGGCGGGGGACTGGGCCCGGCCGGCCCGGGGGCCCTGCTGCCGGGGCCCGACCACGCCGAACCCGAGGCCGCGCTCCGGCTGCCGGTGACCAACACCGCGACCGTGCCGGTCTCCGTGACCTCCCACTTCCACTTCTTCGAGGCCAACCCGCGCCTGGACTTCGACCGCGAGCGGGCCTACGGCATGCGTCTCGCGGTCCCCGCCGGGTCCTCGGTCCGCTTCGGGCCGGGCGAGAGCGCCGAGGTCGGCCTGGTGCCCATCGGTGGGCGGCGGATCGCGATCGGGTTCGCCGGGCTGGTCGACGGGCCGCTGGACGCGCCGGGCGCCAAGGAGGAGGCCCTGCGGCGGGCGGCGGCCTGCGGATATCTGGGCGTCACCCCCGTAGCAGACGGATCACCGGAAGGAGGCGTGCGATGAGCCGCTCCAAGGGACGTGAGATCAGCGAGTCGATCCACATCGACCCGTACGCCTACGCCGCCACCCACGGCCCCCGTGCGGGCGACCGGCTGCGCCTCGGCGACTCGGGGCTGGTGATCCGCGTCGAGTCCGACGCCCAGCTCCAGGGCGACGAGTTCCTGGCCGGGTTCGGCAAGACCGCCCGTGACGGGCTGCACCTCAAGGCCGCCGCGGTGCGCGAGACCTGCGACGTCGTGATCAGCAACGTCGTCGTCATCGACGCGGTCCAGGGCATCCGCAAGGTGTCGATCGGCATCCGCGAGGGCCGCATCCACGCCATCGGCCGGGCCGGCAACCCCGACACCCTCGACGGCGTCGACGTGGTCGTCGGCACCGGCACGTCCATCGTCTCCGGCGAGGGCCTGATCGCGACCGCCGGAGCCGTCGACACCCACGTCCACCTGCTCTCCCCGCGCATCATGGAGGCGTCGCTCGCCTCCGGCGTGACCACGATCATCGGCCAGGAGTTCGGGCCGGTCTGGGGCGTCGGCGTCAACTCGCCCTGGGCGCTGAAGCACGCGTTCTCCGCCTTCGACGCCTGGCCGGTCAACATCGGGTTCCTGGGCCGGGGTTCGTCGTCCCACGAGGCACCGCTGGTCGAGGCGCTGGCCGAGGGCGGCGCGTCCGGCTTCAAGGTGCACGAGGACATGGGCGCCCACACCCGCGCCCTCGACACCGCCCTGCGCGTCGCCGAGGAGCACGACGTCCAGGTCGCCCTGCACAGCGACGGCCTCAACGAGTGCCTGTCGGTGGAGGACACCCTCCGCGTCCTGGAGGGCCGCACCATCCACGCCTTCCACATCGAGGGCTGCGGCGGCGGACACGTCCCCAACGTGCTGAAGATGGCCGGCGTCCCCAACGTCATCGGCTCCTCCACCAACCCCACCCTGCCGTTCGGCCGGGACGCGGTGGCCGAGCACTACGGCATGATCGTCTCCGTCCACGACCTCAAGACCGAGCTGCCGGGCGACGCCGCCATGGCCCGCGACCGCATCCGCGAAGGGACCATGGGCGCCGAGGACGTGCTGCACGACCTGGGAGCTATCGGCATCACCTCCTCCGACGCCCAGGGCATGGGCCGGGCCGGCGAGACGGTCCGCCGCACCTTCGCGATGGCCGGCAAGATGAAGTCCGAGTTCGGCGCCCCCGACGACGACAACGACAACGAGCGCGTCCTGCGCTACATGGCGAAGCTGACCGTCAACCCCGCCATCGCCCACGGCCTCGCGCACGAGGTCGGCTCCATCGAGGCCGGCAAGCTCGCCGACATCGTGCTGTGGCGCCCGGAGTACTTCGGCGCCAAGCCGCAGCTCGTCCTCAAGTCGGGCTTCCCGGCGTACGGGGTGGTCGGCGACCCGAACGCGGCGACCGACACCTGTGAACCCCTCGTCCTCGGGCCGCAGTTCGGCGCGCACGGCGCCACCCCCGCCGAGATCTCCGTCGCCTTCGTCGCGCAGGCCGCCGTGGACCAGGGGCACGACACGATGCCCACCCGCCGCCGCCGGGTCGCCGTGCGCGGCACCCGCTCCATCGGACCGGCCGACCTGCGCCTGAACTCCCGTACCGGACAGGTCGACGTCGACCGGCGCACCGGCCTGGTCACCCTGGACGGCGACCCGCTGCGCTCCGAACCCGCCGAGTCCGTGTCCCTCAACCGCCTCTACTTCCTGTGAAGGTGCCCGCCATGACCCCTGCCGCCGACGGCTTCCGCATGCCCGCCGAGTGGGCCCCGCACGAACGCACCTGGATGGCGTGGCCGGGCCCCAACCCCACCTTCGAGGACCCCGGGGACCTGGCCGCCGCGCATATCGCCTGGGCCGGTGTCGCCCGCGCCGTGCGCCGCTTCGAACCGGTGACCGTGGTGTGCGGCCCGGGCAGGTCCGCCGAGGCGCGGGCGCTCCTCGGCGACGGCATCGACACCGTCGAACGGGAGCTGGACGACGCCTGGATGCGGGACATCGGCCCCACCTTCCTCACCGGCCCGGACGGGCTGGCCGCCGTCGACTGGACCTTCAACGGCTGGGGCGCGCAGGAGTGGGCCCGCTGGGAGCACGACGCGAAGATCGGCGCGCACGTCGCCGACCTGGCGGGCGCCCGGACGTACACCTCGCCGCTCGTCAACGAGGGCGGCGGCATCCACGTCGACGGCGAGGGCACCGTGCTGCTCACCGAGACCGTGCAGCTCGGGCCCGAACGCAACCCGGGCTGGACGAAGGAGCGGGTGGAGGCGGAGGTGCACGCCCACCTCGGCACCAGCAAGGCGATCTGGCTGCCGCGCGGCCTCACCGGCGACTACCCGCCGAACGGTTTCGGCACCCTCGGCCACGTCGACATCGTCGCCGCCTTCGCCGCGCCGGGCGTCGTCGTCGCCCACCACCAGCCCGACCCGGCCCACCCCGACCACGAGGTGACCAAGGAGGCCATCGGCGTCCTGCGCGCCGCCACCGACGCCCGGGGCCGCCGCCTGGAGGTCGTCGAGGTGCCCGCCCCGACCGTCCTGGAGGCCGACGGACACTGGGCCGACTACTCCTACATCAACCACTACCTCTGCAACGGCGGCGTCGTCCTGTGCGCCTTCGACGACCCGCGCGACGAGATCGCGGCCGGCATCTTCCGCCGCCTGCACCCTCGGCGGACGGTGACCCTGGTGGACGCGCGTACGATCTTCGCGGGGGGCGGGGGCATCCACTGCATCACGCAGCAGCAGCCGAGGATCTAGGAGCGGGACATGGCCGGTGGTGGGCGCAGACAGGCGCCGCCGCGTGAGGACGTGCTCGCCGCCGCCATGGAGATGATCGCCGAGCGCGGCCTGGAGAAGCTGACCATGGCGGCGCTCGGGCGCGAGGTCGGGATGAGCAGCGGCCACCTCCTGTACTACTTCCACTCCAAGGACGAGCTGCTGCTGCGCACCCTGGAGTGGAGCGAGGGCCGCCTGGGCGTGGAACGCGGGCGGCTGCTCACCCGGCCCGGCACCGCCCGCGAACGCCTCCAGGAGTACGTCGACCTCTACGTCCCCGACGGCCACCGCGACCCGCACTGGACGCTGTGGCTGGAGGTGTGGAACCGCTCGCAGGGCGCCGCCGACGAGTCCGACGCCCGCGACCGGCAGGCCGCGATCGAGGGAGCCTGGCACCGCGACCTGGTCGCCCTGCTCGCCGAGGGCGTCTCGCGCGGCGAGTTCCGCCCCGTCGACCCCGACCGGTTCGCCGCCCGGCTGCGGGCCCTCCTCGACGGCCTCGCCATCCACGTGGCGATCGGCCTGCGGGGGACGGACCGAGCGCAGGTGCTCGGCCACGCGCGGGAGTTCCTGGCGGACTGCCTCTTCACGGACGTCTGACCAGGGCGGCGCTCGCATCCTGAGACGCCCGGTGAGCCGAGGGACGGAATGTGCCAGACTGCCCCCGTGCTCTCGTTCGCCATGATTATTGGCAGCAGGCGCGCCGGTCCGCAGTGACCGCCACGTACGACCAGGTACGGGCGGACACCGTCGTCCTCGACCCGCGCGCAGACCTCTCGCACCCGCGAGGGGTTTTTCGTTTTCCTGGCCCACCCCAAGCCGGGAAGAGAGCGCGAGGGATCATAGACGGACGGTGGAACCGGTCATTCCGGTAGACCGAGATCCCCTACAGGAGCCTTCAGATCATGACCGCAACCAGCGAACTCGACGATTCGTTCCACGTCTTCGACACCACCCTGCGCGACGGCGCGCAGCGCGAGGGCATCAACCTCACGGTCGCGGACAAGCTGGCCATCGCACGGCACCTGGACGACTTCGGTGTGGGCTTCATCGAGGGCGGCTGGCCCGGCGCCAACCCGCGCGACACCGAGTTCTTCGCCCGCGCCCAGCAGGAGATCGACTTCCGGCACGCCCAGTTGGTCGCCTTCGGCGCCACCCGCCGCCCGGGCGCGACCGCCGCCGAGGACCACCAGGTCAGGGCGCTCCTGGAGTCCGGCGCCGAGGTGATCACCCTGGTCGCCAAGTCCCATGACCGGCACGTCGAGCTGGCCCTGCGCACCACGCTGGACGAGAACCTGGCGATGGTGGCGGACACGGTCTCGCACCTGAAGGCCCAGGGCCGCCGGGTCTTCGTCGACTGCGAGCACTTCTTCGACGGCTACCGCGCCAACCCCGAGTACGCGAAGGCGGTCGTCCGCACCGCCTCCGAGGCGGGCGCCGACGTCGTCATCCTCTGCGACACCAACGGCGGCATGCTCCCGGCGCAGATCCAGGCCGTGGTCGCCACGGTGCTGGCCGACACCGGCGCCCGGCTCGGCATCCACGCCCAGGACGACACCGGCTGCGCGGTCGCCAACACCCTGGCCGCCGTCGACGCGGGCGCGACCCACGTGCAGTGCACGGCCAACGGCTACGGCGAGCGCGTCGGCAACGCCAACCTGTTCCCGGTCGTGGCCGCGCTGGAGCTGAAGTACGGCAAGCAGGTGCTGCCCGAGGGCCGGCTGCGCGAGATGACGCGGATCTCGCACGCCATCGCCGAGGTCGTGAACCTCACCCCCTCCACCCACCAGCCCTACGTCGGGGTCTCCGCCTTCGCGCACAAGGCCGGCCTGCACGCCTCCGCGATCAAGGTCGATCCCGACCTCTACCAGCACATCGACCCAGAGCTGGTTGGCAACACCATGCGGATGCTGGTCTCCGACATGGCCGGCCGCGCCTCCATCGAGCTGAAGGGCAAGGAACTCGGCGTCGACCTCGGCGGCGACCGCGAACTGGTCGGCCGGGTCGTCGAGCGGGTCAAGGAGCGCGAGCTGGCCGGCTACACCTACGAGGCCGCCGACGCCAGCTTCGAGCTGCTGCTGCGCGCCGAGGCCGAGGGCAGGCCGCTCAAGTACTTCGAGGTCGAGTCCTGGCGCGCGATCACCGAGGACCGCCCCGACGGCAGCCACGCCAACGAGGCCACGGTCAAGCTCTGGGCCAAGGGCGAGCGCATCGTCGCCACCGCCGAGGGCAACGGCCCGGTCAACGCCCTGGACCGGTCCCTGCGCGTGGCGCTGGAGAAGCTCTACCCGGAGCTGGCCAAGCTGGACCTGGTCGACTACAAGGTCCGCATCCTGGAGGGCGTGCACGGCACCCAGTCCACGACCAGGGTCCTCATCTCCACCAGCGACGGCACGGGGGAGTGGGCCACGGTGGGTGTCGCCGAGAACGTCATCGCGGCCTCCTGGCAGGCCCTGGAGGACGCGTACACGTACGGGCTGCTGCGGGCGGGAGTGACGCCCGCGGCGTGACCCGGCCGCCCGCGGCGAATCCCCTGCCCGCACTTATGTCTGATTGAGGTGTGTTCGGGTACTTTCGAAGGTATGAAGGACGTCCGCGCTCAAGTCCTCATACGCCTCCTGATCGCGCCGGTCATCGCCGCGCTGGCGGTGCTGATGGCCGGTGCGCCCGGCGCGCAGGCCGCCACCGACGTCACCGAGATCGGGGCGGCCCTGCGCGAGAGTCCCGTGTACGTCGATCCGGCCGCCTCCGACCTGCTCTCCGACGCGGACGCCGACGCGCTCGCCGACAAGATCGAGGACGCGGGCGAACCGGTCTTCGTGGCGGTCCTCCCGGCCGGTTACCCGACGGACAACCTCTTCCAGAACCTGCGCACCGAGACCGGCATCACCGGTCTGTACGGCATCCGCCTCGGTGACGAGTTCGACGCCCGCGCCGACAGCAGCGTGCTGAGCCGCCAGGGCGTGAACAACCTGGTCACCGCGGCGCAGGGGGCGGGCGACACCAAGGCCCAGCTCAACGACTTCGTCGACGACGCGCTGCGCAGCGTGCGCGGCTCGGCCCCCTCCTCCTGGGACTCCGGCGGCGCCACCGCACCGACCGGCGCCCTGATCACCGCGGGCGCGGTCGTCGCGGCCGCCGGTGCCGGCGCCTACGCGATCGCCCGGCGCAACCGGCTGCGCCGCGAGGAGGAGCAGCGACAGGCGCTGGAGCGGCTGCGGGTGGTGGTGGACGAGGACATCACGGCGTTCGGCGAGGAGCTGGACCGCCTGGACTTCCACCCCGGGGAACCGGGCGCCGACGACGCGATGCGCACGGACTACGAACACGGCCTCGACGCGTACGAGCAGGCCAAGACGTTCATGGGCAACGCCCGCAGGCCGGAGGACGTGCGGGCGGTCACCCAGTCGCTGGAGGACGGCCGCTTCTCGCTCGCGCGGCTCGCCGCCCGCCGTGAGGGACGGCCGCTGCCCGACCGCCGGCCGCCCTGCTTCTTCGACCCGCGCCACGGCCCGTCCGTCGCCGACGCCACCTGGACCCCGCCGGGCGGCGCCACCCGCGAGGTGCCGGTCTGCGCGGCCGACCAGGCCCGGTTGTCCGACGGCCTGGACCCGATGGTCCGCGAGGTGGACACCGACCAGGGCCGCCGCCCCTACTGGGACGCGGGCCCGGCCTACGGCCCCTGGGCGGGCGGCTACTTCGGCGCCGGCATCCTGCCCGGCCTGCTGGTCGGCACCCTGCTCGGCAGCATGATGGCCGGCCCGGCCTACGGCGCCGGTTACGGCGAGGGCTACGGCGACTTCGGCGGCCACGAGGGCGGCGACGTCTCCGGTGGCGACTTCGACTCCGGTGACTTCGGGGGCGGGTTCGGCGACTTCGGCGGAGGCGGCGGATTCGGCGGCGGGGACTTCGGCGGCGGCTTCTGAGCGGCGGGCCGCGGTCACCGGGAGGACACCGGCACGGTTGCGCGGTCCGCGTCCCGTCGGGTCCCGTCGGTCTCCTCGCCGCGTTCCGCCACCGCCGTCCGTGAGGGCTTCGCCCCGCGCCGCACGACGGCCACCGCCGCGAGGCCGACCGCGAGACCCACGGCCGTCTGCGGCCCGAAGTGCTCGCCGAACATCAGGGCGCCCCACACGGCGGTCACCGGTGCCATGAGGAACATCAGGGTGTTCACCTCGGTGACACCGGACCGGCGCATGATCAGCCAGTACAGCCCGTAGCCGCCGAACGTCGGCAGCACCACGAGCCAGGCCGTCGCCAGCCAGAAGGACGAGTCGGCGGGCGGCGCGGCGGCCCCGACGCCGAAGGCCAGGCCCGAGAAGAGGACGGCGCTGGTCACGCAGTGGATCGTCAGTGCGGCCCGGGGTGCGACCGCGGCCCGCGAACGGCCCTCGAGGAAGGTGGCCGCCACCAGCGACAGCATGCCGAGGAAGGGCACGGAGTACGCCCACCACGGCACGTCCGCACCGGCCGCGGCGGCATCGGCCGTCGTGACCGTGGCGACGCCGGCCAGCCCCAGCCAGAGTCCGAGCCACTGCCGGCGCGAGACGTACTGCCGCAGCAGGGGACCGGCGAGCGCGCCGGCGACCAGCGGCTGCACGCCGTCGATCAGGGCGGTGGTGCCGCTGGAGACACCGAGGTGGATGGCGTAGTAGACGCTGAGCAGGTAGCCGCTCTGCGACAGGGCGCCGATCGCGACCTGCCGGCCGGCCTCCCGGCGCGTCAGCCCGCGCCACGCCTCGCGTGAGACGGCCGCGACGGCGATCAGGACCAGGGCGAGCGGCACGAAGCGCCACATCAGGAGCGTCGTCGGGTCCGCGGTCCCGGCGCCGAGCTTGGCGCCGATGAAACCGGAGCTCCAGCACAGGACGAACGCGACCGAGAGCAGGGCGTTCACGGGGAACCCCACCTTCCCATCTCGATGAGTAGACAGATCGGTTTACTCGTCTTGGGTGCCCACTATACAGATCTGTATACTTCCCGTCATGGAGCCTGTTCAGAAGCCGCACCGCGTCCGCATGACGCCCGGTGCGCGACGTGTCCTGGAGGCGGCCGAGCGGTTGTTCTACGAGCGCGGCATCCACGCCGTGGGCGTGGACCTCGTCGCCGCCGAGGCGGGGGTCACCAAGAAGACGCTCTACGACCGGTTCGGCTCGAAGGAGCAGATCGTCGTGGAGTACCTCGCCGGTCGTGACGAGCGCTGGCGGGAACTCCTCGCCGGCCGCCTCGAAGCGGTCGCGGGACAGGGGGCGGACGTACGGGTCCTGGCGGTCTTCGAGGCGTCGCGCGCGTGGGCGGGGGAGTATGGCGCCAAGGGGTGCAGCATGATCAACGCGCACGCCGAGATCAGCGACCCGGCCCATCCGGCGTATCCGGTCATCATCGGGCAGAAGCGGTGGATGCTGGACCTCTTCACCGGCCTCGCGCGGGAGATCGACGCGGCCGGGGCGGACCGGCTGGCGCGCACGCTGATGCTGCTGCACGAGGGCGCGCTGGTCGCACACGGCGTGGGGGTCTTCCCGGACCCGTTCGGCCACGCCCTCGACCGGGTGCGGGAGCTGCTGGGAAACGCGGAGGCGGCCGACGGCCCCGCGCCGCTACGGTGAGCCCATGCCGGCCCGCAGCGCACTCCTCGTCATCGACATGCAGAACGCCACGGTCGCCATGGCGCACCGGGGCGCCGAGACGGTCGCCGCGATCGCGGGGCTGAGTGAACGCGCCCGCGCCGCCGGGGTGCCGGTGGTGACGGTCCGGCAGCGGGACGAGGGCATGGTCTTCGGCACCGAGGGCTGGCAGGTCGTGCCCGAGCTGGCGCCCCGGGAGGGGGAGCCGGTCGTCGACAAGACCACGCCGGACAGCTTCCTGGACACCGGCCTCGACGCACTCCTGGGGGAACTCGGCGTCACCGAGGTGATCGTGACCGGGTTCGCCACCGAGGTCTGCGTGGACACCACGGCACGACAGGCCCTGAGCCGGGGGTACGACCTGGTCGTCGTCGCCGACGGGCACACCACGTCGGTCCGGGGCCCCGAGGACGACGGTGATCTCATGCCGGCGGACCGTTCCGTCGCCCAGTACAACGCGCTCTACCGGACGATCGGCTGGCCCGGCAGGCGTGTCCGCCTCCGGGCCGCCGCGGACGTGGACCTCAGCCCTGCTTGATCGCCGAGATGTCGAAGTTCAGCTTGATCTTGTCGGAGACCAGGACGCCACCCGTCTCCAGGGCCGCGTTCCAGGTGAGCCCCCACTCCGAGCGCTTGATCTCGGCCTTGCCCTCGAAGCCGACGCGCTCGTTGCCGAAGGGGTCCTTGGCCGCGCCGTTGAACTCCAGGTCGATGGCGAGCGGCTTGGTGGTGCCGAGGATCGTGAGGTCGCCGGTGATGCGGTAGTCGTCGCCGCCGAGGGACTCCGCGCCGGTGGAGCGGAAGGTCATCGTCGGGAACTCGTCCGTCTTGAAGAAGTCCGAGCTCTTCAGGTGGCCGTCGCGGTCCGGGGACCCCGTGTCGATGCTGTCCATCGTGACGTCCAGGGACGCCGTGGAGCGGCTCGGGTCGCCGCCGTCCAGGTGTAGCGTGCCGCTGAAGTCGAGAAACTTGCCCTTGACGTTGGTGACCATCGCGTGGCGCGCGGTGAAGCCGATCGTGGTGTGCGCGGGGTCGATCGTGTACTCGCCGGTCAGGGTGGCGAGGTCGGGGGTGCTGGTCATGATGTCCTCCGGGGGGTCTGAACACTCGATGTTGAATGTTCAACCAATTCAACGGTGACGACTGTAGACCTATTCCATTGAACATTCAACGGATGTGCGCGGCGTGGCGTGGCGGATTCACCCGGACGGCCGCGAGGGACGTAGCGCCCCGGGCGGCGGGGAAGGGTCATGAGCATGACCTCCACGTGGCCGCACGTCCCCCGGACCGGCGCCGGACCGACCCGACGCTCCCTCCTCCTGACGGCCGCCGCGGCCGCCGCCCTGCCCCCCACCCTCGGCGCAACGCCCGCCGCGGCCGACGCGGACCCCTACGACACCCTCCGCCGACGCTGGCTCGACATCGCCCTCGGCACCGGCTACGACCCGGCCGCCGAGCCGTACGCGACCCGCCTCGCGGAGACCGGCGAACGCGCCCGCGACCACCGCGCCACCATGGCGCCGACGCCCACCTCGCTGTGGCCCGGCCACCCCTTCGACCCGCCCGCCGGCATCACGTTCGCCTACGGCCGCCTGTGGACGATGACCGAGGCGTACGTGCAGCAGGGCACCGGCTCCACCGGCGACCCCGCGCTCCTCGCCGACATCCTGCGCGGCCTCGACCACCTGTCGGCCACCGTCTACCACCCCGGCACCACCCGCTACGGCAACTGGTGGGAGTGGCAGATCGGCAGCCCGCGCCTCCTGACGGACATCACGGCCGCCCTCTACGACCACCTGGGCGCCGACCGGGTCGCCGCCGCCTGCGCGGCCGTGGACCACTTCATCCCCGACGCGATGCTCCGCGACTACTCCGGCACCTCCACCGGCGCCAACCGCGTCGACCTCTGCCGCTCCGTCGCCCTGCGCGGCATCCTGGGCCGCGCGCCCGACAGGATCGCCCTGGCCCGCGACGCCCTCTCGCCGGTCTTCCCCCACGTCACCGAGGGCGACGGCCTCTACGCCGACGGCTCGTTCGTGCAGCACACCTGGGTCGCCTACTCGGGTACGTACGGCCAGGTCATGCTGGACGGCCTCGGCCGGCTGTTCACCCTGCTCGCCGGCTCGCGGTGGGAGGTGACCGACCCCGGCAAGCAGATCGTCCTCGACAGCGTCGAGCACGCCTACGCCCCCCTCATCCACGACGGACTGGTGATGGACGCCGTCAACGGCCGTGCCATCAGCCGGGGTTACCTGGCCGGCGACGACCTGCACGTGATGCGCAGCGACCACTTCCACGGCCAGCAGATCATCGCCGCCATGGCCGTCCTCGCGGGCGGCGCGAGCGGGACCGAGCGCGACCGCTGGCACGCGCGGATCAAGGGCTGGATCGAACGGGACACCGTCACGCCCGTCCTCACGGCCCCCCAGTTCCCCGTCGCCGACCTGGCCCGGCTGCACGCGATCGCCGCCGCCCCCGTCGAGGCCGCGCCCGAGCCCACCGGGCACCGGCTCTTCGCCGCCATGGACCGCGCCGTCCACCGCCGCCCCGCCTTCACCGCGGGCCTCGCGATGGCGAGCGACCGCATCGCGTACTACGAGTGCGGCAACGGCGAGAACCCGCGCGGCTGGCACACCGGCGCGGGCATGCTCGCCTGGTGGGCGGGCGGGACCCGGTCCGACCAGTACACGGACTGGTTCTGGCCCACCGTCGACTGGTACCGGCTGCCCGGCACCACCGTCTCCACCAAGCGCCTGGCCGACCGGGCGGGCGGCGAGTGGGGCGCCCCCAAGCCCGGCGTGCGCTGGGTCGGGGGGACCACCGACGGCGAGTACGCGGCCGTGGGCCAGCACCTCAAGGGGCTCGGCTCGACCCTGGAGGCCCGCAAGTCCTGGTTCTTCCTCGACGACGAGGTGGTCTGCCTCGGCGCCGGCATCACCTGTACGGACGGGGTCCCGGTCGAGACGGTCGTCGACAACCGGAACCTCGGCGAGGGCGGCACCCAGGCCCTCGTGCGGGGCCGGGACTGGGCCCATCTGGAGGACCACGGCGGCTGGATCGTGCCCGGGGGCGGCCTGCGGACCCTGCGCGAGGACCGCACCGGCGCCTGGTCCGACATCAACACCACCAGCACCACCGAGCGCCGCACCCGCCGCTGGCAGACCCTCTGGCTGGACCACGGCACCGACCCCACCGACGCCGACTACGTCTACGTCCTCATGCCCGGCGCCTCCCGGAGTGCCGTCGCCCGCCGCGCCGCCGACCGCCGCGGGGTGCGGGTCCTCGCCAACGACGACCGGCAGCAGGCGGTCGCCGTCCCCTCGCTCGGCCTCACCGCGGCGAACTTCTGGCGGGCCGGCACGGTGGGCCCGCTCACCGCGACGGCAGGGGCGAGTGTGCTGGTCCGCCGCAGGGGCCGTACCGCTACCCTCTGCGTGAGCGAACCGCCGCGCTCCGGGGAGCCCCTGGAGATCGTCTGGGACCACCCGGTACGGGCCGCGGTGCGGTCCGACGAGACGGTCGAGATCCTGTCCACCGGCCGCCGTCTGCGCCTCCGCGTCACTCCAGGGGTGGTATGTACCACCCATGAATGTGAGGTGGCTCTCAGCTGACGGGTTTGTACGACCCCTACAAGGGAGAGGCCCTCTGAGCAGTCGAAACGGCTGCATGGTGCAGGGGTTCTGTTCGGTGCTACCAGGAAAACACGCCGGAGACTGTACGGAGTCGACGGCTCGCATTCGCCGGTCGGCTTCGTAGAGTCGCTACATGACCGTTTTGGATGAGGCGCCGGGTGAGCCGACGGACGCGCGTGGGCGAGTGGCCGAACTGCACGAGATCCGTGCGCAGGCGCTGGCCGGACCGAGCGAGAAGGCTACGGCGGCGCAGCACGCCAAGGGCAAGCTGACGGCCCGTGAGCGCATCGAGCTGCTCCTGGACCCCGACTCCTTCCGCGAGGTCGAGCAGCTGCGCCGGCACCGGGCGACGGGTTTCGGGCTGGAGGAGAAGAAGCCGTACACCGACGGTGTCGTCACCGGCTGGGGCACGGTGGAGGGCCGCACGGTCTTCGTCTACGCCCACGACTTCCGCATCTTCGGCGGCGCGCTGGGCGAGGCCCACGCCACGAAGATCCACAAGATCATGGACATGGCCATCGCGGCCGGTGCCCCGCTGGTCTCCCTCAACGACGGCGCCGGCGCCCGCATCCAGGAGGGCGTGTCCGCGCTCGCCGGGTACGGGGGCATCTTCCAGCGCAACACCAAGGCGTCCGGCGTCATCCCGCAGATCAGCGTGATGCTCGGCCCGTGCGCGGGCGGCGCGGCCTACAGCCCCGCCCTGACCGACTTCGTGTTCATGGTCCGCGACACCTCGCAGATGTTCATCACCGGCCCGGACGTGGTCAAGGCCGTCACCGGCGAGGAGATCACGCAGAACGGCCTGGGCGGCGCGGACGTGCACGCCGAGACCAGCGGCGTGGCCCACTTCGCCTACGACGACGAGGAGACGTGCCTGGGCGAGGTCCGCTACCTCCTCTCCCTCCTCCCGCAGAACAACCGCGAGAACCCGCCGCGCCACGACTCCTCGGACCCGGTGGACCGCCGCTCGGACGTGCTGCTCGACCTGGTCCCGGCGGACGGCAACCGTCCGTACGACATGACCAAGGTCATCGAGGAGATCGTCGACGACGGCGAGTACCTGGAGGTCCACGAGCGCTGGGCCCGCAACATCATCTGCGCGCTGGCCCGCCTCGACGGCCAGGTCGTGGGCATCGTCGCCAACCAGCCGCAGGCGCTGGCCGGCGTCCTGGACATCGAGGCCTCCGAGAAGGCGGCCCGCTTCGTCCAGATGTGCGACGCCTTCAACATCCCGATCGTCACCCTTCTGGACGTACCCGGCTTCCTGCCCGGCGTCGACCAGGAGCACGGCGGCATCATCCGCCACGGCGCCAAGCTGCTCTACGCGTACTGCAACGCGACCGTGCCCCGGATCTCGCTCATCCTGCGCAAGGCGTACGGAGGTGCTTACATCGTCATGGACTCGCAGTCCATCGGCGCCGACCTCACCTTCGCCTGGCCGACCAACGAGATCGCCGTCATGGGCGCGGAGGGTGCCGCCGGCGTCATCTTCCGCCGTCAGATCGCCGGTGCCGAGGACCCCGAGGCCATGCGGGCCCGCATGGTCAAGGAGTACAAGGCCGAGCTGATGCACCCCTACTACGCGGCCGAGCGCGGTCTGGTCGACGACGTCATCGACCCCGCCGAGACCCGCGAGGTGCTCGTCCGGTCCCTGGCGATGCTCCACAGCAAGCACGCCGACCTGCCCTCCCGCAAGCACGGCAACCCGCCGCAGTGATCCGAGGAGCCACCCCCATGTCCACTCCCGACATCCGCGTCGAGAAGGGCCACGCCGAGCCCGAGGAGGTCGCCGCCATCACGGCCCTCCTCCTCGCCCGCGCCGCGGCCCGCCCCGCCGAGATCCCCCCGACCCACGGCGGCGGCCGCGTCCGCGCGGGCTGGCGCCGCCTGGAGCGCGAGCCGGGCTTCCGCGCCCCGCACAGCTGGCGCTGACCCGAGACACACGTAGAGGCCCCCTCCACTCAGGAGGGGGCCTCTACGCATGTCTCGGCGGGCTCTCATGATGCAGGCCGGGGAAGTGCCCCCCAGGGGCGCGGGGAACTGCGCGACCAGCCACGAACTACTCGCAACCGGCAACGAAACCGCCCCCGGCAGCCCAGTGGCCGCAGGGGGCGTGTCGCAACCCGGCGCAGCGGGGTGCCTCCCCCAGTGCCTGAACGGCCTGGGAGGTACCCCCAGCGCCCACCCGTGCCGCCCCAGGCGGCACGCATGCCCGCAGGCTCGGCGTGGTTCAGCGAAGGCGCGCCATCAGCGCGTGCTCCACGAGGGTGATGAGCGCGGACTTCGCGTCGGCGCGATGCCGCGCGTCCGTCGTGATGATCGGCGTGTCGGGCCCGATCTGCAACGCCTCCCGGACCTCGTCCGGGTTGTACGGCTGCTGCCCGTCGAACCCGTTCAGCGCGATGACGAACGGCAGCCCCGAGTTCTCGAAGTAGTCGACGGCGGGGAAGCAGTCGGCGAGCCGCCTCGTGTCGACCAGCACGATCGCACCGATGGCACCGCGCACCAGGTCGTCCCACATGAACCAGAACCGGTCCTGGCCAGGCGTACCGAAGAGGTACAGGATCAGGTCCTGGTCGAGCGTGATACGGCCGAAGTCCATGGCGACCGTCGTGGTCGTCTTGTCCCCCGTGTGGGTGAGGTCGTCGATGCCCGCCGAAGCGGATGTCATGACGGCCTCGGTGCGCAGCGGGTTGATCTCCGAGACGGCGCCGACGAACGTGGTCTTGCCCACGCCGAAGCCGCCCGCCACCACGATCTTCGCGGAAGTGGTGGAGCGGGAAGGACCGCCGCTAGAGCTTGCGAAGTCCACTGAGCACCCTTTCGAGCAGTGTCACGTCTGGCTGGCCGCCGGCGTTCTCGTCGCCGCCGGGCTGATGGATGGCGACCAGTCCCGCCTCCGCCAAGTCGGCGACGAGGATCCTGGCCACGCCGAGAGGGATCGTCAGGAGGGCCGAGATCTCGGCCACCGACTTGATCTCCCGGCAGAGGTTGCAGATCCGCTGATGCTCGGGCAGCTGGCCCTGCATCTGGTGCGGCTGCGCGGTGGTGTGCACCAGTGCCTCGATGGCGAGCTGGTAGCGCGGCCTGGTGCGGCCGCCCGTCATGGCGTACGGGCGCACCAGGGGGTTGTTCGACGCCCCCGCGGGCGCCGGCTCAGGGGTGCGGCGCTGCGGCTGCACGGGCTGGATGCGCGGAGCGTGCGGCTGGTCGTACGGCGAAGGGCCGGGGCCCTGCGGCGCGTACGGCTGCCGGTGGCTCGGCACGGAGGGGTAGCCGTATCCGTTCGCCGAGCCGTCGCTCGGGCCCTGACCAGGGCCGTACGACCAGTTGCCCGAAGACGGACCGCCTGGGGGTGTTGCCACTTTTTCCTCCTCCGACTGTGCCTGGCATCCATCGCTGTGGAGCCGCGTCCCGAAACTTTACGGCCACGGGACGCCAAAACGCACCGTCTGTCCTTTAGTTGAGAAGGCTGCCTTGGAGCTCAGCCCGCAGATCGGGCGTCAGAACCGTGCCCGCACGGTCCACCAGAAGGGCCATCTCGTACCCAATGAGGCCGATGTCCGCCTCGGGGTGTGCGAGAACGGCGAGGGACGAGCCGTCGGAGATGGACATGATGAACAGGAATCCCCGCTCCATCTCCACAACCGTCTGGTTCACGCTGCCGCCCTCGAAGATGCGCGAGGCACCGGCGGTCAGCGAGGTCAGACCGGAGGCGACGGCCGCGAGCTGGTCGGCACGGTCGCGCGGGAACCCCTCGGACATCGCCAGAAGGAGTCCGTCGGCGGAGACCACCACCGTGTGGGACACCCCCGGGGTGTTGTCCACGAAGTTGGTGATCAACCAGTTGAGGTTCTGCGCCGCCTGGCTCATCGGGCTCACACTAACGCTCCTGGTTGTAGGTGCTGTCAGGACCACGGTGTTCATTCCCTGTGTCCTGGCCGTTCGTTTCACTGCCTGCGTTGCGGCCTCGCTCGACACCGCGCCGCAGGTTGCTCAGCCTGCCCCGGACGTCCTCCGGGGCGCGGGAGACCTGGGGGCCTCCCTGTGGAGTGGTTTCGGCGGCGCCCTCGACCAGGTTGGCCTTGGGTACCCGCCGCGGCAGGCCCGATGAGGTCACCCCGCCCGCCTTGGGCTTGCGCAGCGAGGAAGCCTGCTGCCAGCGGTCGTCGTTGGCCGACCGCCAGTTGTCCCGGCCGTTCGCCCCGTCGGCGGCGGCCGGCGTCTCGTGGCCCACGTGCCCCGCATCGCCCGCGCCGCTCGCGGTGGATCCGCGGCGGGGAAGACCGGCGTTGGTCATCTCGTGGGCGGCGGAGGAGGCCGGGCCCGGACGGTCGAAGCCTACGCGGTCCGGCTGGTCCACGTCAGCGGCCTGCACGGATTGTGCTTCGGGAGCACCCGTGGAGTACTGCTCGGGGTAGCCACCCCGGTAGTCGTCCTGCTGCGGCCAGTCGTCCTGGGCGCGCCGCTGCTCGAACGGCGCGAACGCGTCCGGGGCGCCGGCCTGCTGCTGCCCGCCGTGGCCCTGCTCGGCGTACGACGACGGGTCGCCGTAGCCGCCTCCCTGCGGATAGCCCTCGCCCTGCTGCAGTCCGCCGTTCGGCGCGTAGTACCGCTCGTCGTACGACGTCTGCCGAGGCTCCTGGTACTGCTGCTGGTCGGCGTAGGCCTGCTGCTGGTCGTAGGCGCCGTTGTGCTGGTCCGCGTAAGCCTCGCGGCCGTCGTCATAACCCGGCTGCTGGGGCTGCTGACCGGTGAACTGGTCCTGGAACCCGGGCGCACCGCCGTTCGCGGCGCCGTCGGGGCCCGCCGGGCCGGGCAGCTCGGGGTGCGACTGGGCCTCCAGGGCCGCCCTGCGCTCCTCGCGCATCAGCGAGCGGCCGACGGGGTCCAGCTCCCGTATGTCGTCGGGGACCTCGGAGTACCGGCTGTCGTCGAAGCCCAGTTCTGCGGCGGTGCGCATGGGCTGACCGGCCTGGGAGAAGTTCTCGCCCTGGAAGTTCTGCTCCGGGATGATCTGCGAGACGGTGAACTCGGTGCGCTGCTGGTCGCCGCCGCCACCGTGGGTGATGGCGTCCGGGAGCATGACCAGCGAGGTGGTGCCGGCCTGCTCGCCGGAGGGGCGCAGCTGGACCCGGATGCCGTGCCGGTCGGACAGCCGCCCGACCACGAACAGGCCCATGCGCTGCGAGATCGCGGCGTCCACGGTCGGCGGGTTGGCCAGCTTGTGGTTGATGTCCGCGAAGTCCTCGGCGGTCAGGCCGATGCCCTTGTCGTGGATCTCCACCATCACGCGGCCGTCGGGCAGCCGGGTCGCGGTGACGCGGACCTTGGTCTGCGGGGAGGAGAACGTGGTCGCGTTCTCGAGCAGCTCGGCGAGCAGGTGCACGAGGTCGGTCACGGCGCGGCCGTGGATCTCGGCCTCCGGCACGCCGGACAGTTCGATGCGCTCGTACTGCTCCACCTCGGAGGAGGCGGCGCGCAACACGTCGACCAGCGGGACCGGCTGGTCCCAGCGGCGGCCGGGCTCCTCGCCGGCGAGGACCAGGAGGTTCTCGCCGTTGCGGCGCATACGGGTGGCGAGGTGGTCCAGCCGGAAGAGGTTCTCCAGCTGGTCGGGGTCGGCCTCGTTGTTCTCCAGGTCGGTGATCAGGCTCAGCTGGCCCTCGATCAGCGACTGGTTGCGGCGCGACAGGTTGGTGAAGATCGCGTTGATGTTGCCCCGCAGCAGGGCCTGCTCGGAGGCGAGCCGGACCGCCTCGCGGTGCACCTGGTCGAAGGCGCGGGCGACTTCGCCGATCTCGTCGGTCGAGGTGATCGGGATCGGCTGGACCCGGGTGTCGACCCGGCCGGGGTCGGTGCGGGAGAGCTGGTCGACCAGCATCGGCAGGCGCTGCTCGGCGATGCCGAAGGCGGCGTTGCGCAGCTGGCGCATGGAGCGGCTCATCTGGCGCGCCACCATGCCGGCCAGGATGAAGGCGGCGAGCAGCGCGATCACGACCGCGGCACCCGTGATGTAGGCGTCGCGCTCGGCGTCGTCGGCGATCGTGGACGCCTCGGAGACCGCCTTGTCGGCCAGATCCGACTCGATCTTCTGGTACGCGTCGAACTTGAGGGTGTTGACCGCCCACCAGTTTTCCGGCGTGATGCCCTGCTGGGCCAGCTCCGCCCGCGCACCGGTGTCCGTGGAGTCCAGCCGGGCCAGCTCCGAGATCATCGTGGTCGGGTTGGAGGGCGGCGGCACGTAGTCCGGGTCCTTGGCCCTGGCCTCCTTGGCCATGGCCGCGCCGTCCGTCTTGACCTTCGCCTCGGCGTCCTCGAGCTTCTGCGCGTCCGCCTCGGTACCGCCGCCGATGTACTCCTCGATCGCGATGCGCTCCAGGTAGGCGTACGAGGAGAGGGCGACCCGCTGGCTGGCGAGGTGGCTGGGGTCAGGACCGGGCTTGACCAGCATGTGCATGCCGATGGAGCGCTCCAGGGAGAGCGCCGCCTTGGTCAGGGAGATCGCGTAGACGGTACGGCCGTAGGAGGTGATGTTGCCGGTGCCCAGACCGAGTTCGTTGGCGAACTCCATCAGGGGGTGGGCCACACCGGTGTAGCCCTCCTCGGTCTCCACGCCCTTGAGCTTGGTGGTGTACGCGGCCGCCCGCAGCGTCTGGAGCTTGGGCTCCTGCTCGCGGAAGACCTTCAGCCGGCGCTCCAGACCCGCCTTGGCGGGCATGCCGGCCGCGGCCTCGTCGAAGGTGTCGGCGGCGTCGTCGGTCGCCTGGCGGGCCTTGGCGACGGTCGCGTCCTTCTCGCCCTTGCCCTGCAGCAGCGGGGCGGCCGTGATGTCGCGTTCGTTGTAGAGGGCGTTGGCATACCCGAGGGAGGCCTGCACCAGACGCGCGGTGCTCTCGGCGTCCTCGGCGTCGCCCCAGGTGTCGATGGAGCTCTTCACCTGGAAGCCGCCCATGACCAGGCCGACCAGCACGGGTATGAGCAGGATCGCGTTCAGCCGGGTGGTCACCCGCCAGTTGCGCGGCGAGAAACGGCCACCGGCGGGGGCGGGCTCGTCCTGGGGTTCCGCAGCAGACGCGGGGGCGGGCGCCGCTGTGCGCGGCGGCGGGGTGAAGTTGCCCCGGGCCGATGGCTCGGGACTGTTCTTGCTTCGCCTCACTCGACCAACAACCTCTCGGCGGTCGGCACCTACGTCGTGCCGCTGTGTCTCAGAGCCCGGTCCGTCGACGAGTACGTGCTACTGCTGAGTACGTCTCGTGCGTGATTGACCCTTGGGCAGTTCTGGCATTCCAGCACGGCGACCAGCGCTCTTCCAAACAGTGGAACGCGGGGGTTACACGTGATGTAAGCCCCGCGTAAAACGGTCATAAAGAGCGAGGCCCGTCAAAAGACGGGGCGTTCGTGCGCGCAGCGAGAGCAGTTGACCGCGTCGCGTGTCGGTACCACCCGATTCCTCTGCCGAAACGTTATGAACAGCCGGGCCGACCGTGTCAAAGGACACAGCCGGCTCCGTCTCGTCTACGGCAAGTGCCGTAGGACCCTGCCGACTTGGCTGCGATCACCCGCAGGCCCGGCCGGCCCTACCGCAGGCGTGCCATCAGCGCGTGTTCCACCAGCGTGATCAGGGCCGACTTGGCATCGGCGCGGTGCCGGGCGTCCGTCGTGATGATCGGGGTGTCCGGACCGATCTGGAGCGCCTCACGCACCTCGTCCGGGGAGTACGGCTGCTGGCCGTCGAAGCCGTTGAGCGCGACGACGAACGGCAGGCCGCTGTTCTCGAAGTAGTCGACGGCCGGGAAGCAGTCGGCCAGCCGGCGGGTGTCGCAGAGCACGACCGCGCCGATGGCGCCGCGCACCAGGTCGTCCCACATGAACCAGAACCGGTCCTGGCCAGGCGTACCGAAGAGGTACAGGATCAGGTCCTGGTCGAGCGTGATGCGGCCGAAGTCCATCGCGACCGTGGTGGTCGTCTTGTCACCGGCGTGCGTGAGGTCGTCGATACCGGCGCTGGCAGAGGTCATCACGGCCTCGGTGCGCAGCGGGTTGATCTCGGAGACGGCGCCCACGAACGTGGTCTTGCCGACGCCGAAGCCGCCGGCGACCACGATCTTCGCGGAGGTGGTCGCCCGGCCTCCGTCAGAGCTTTCGAAGTCCACTGAGCACCCTTTCGAGCAGTGTCACGTCCGGTGCACCGCCGTTGTTCTCGTCCCCGCCGGGCTGGTGGATGGCGACCAGTCCCGCCTCCGCCAGGTCGGCGACGAGGATCCTGGCCACGCCGAGCGGCATCGCCAGCAGGGCCGACACCTCGGCCACCGATTTCACCTCGCGGCACAGATGGCAGATCCGCTGGTGCTCCGGGAGCAGCCCCATGAGCGCTGCCGGGTCGGCCGTCGTGCTGATCAGCGCCTCGATGGCGAGCTGGTAGCGCGGCCTGGTCCGGCCACCGGTCATCGCGTAAGGGCGTACCAGCGGCTGGTCGCCCTCGTCCTCGTACGGCTCCGCGTACGGATCATGAGAGGCGGTGGGCGGGGTCATGAATCCTCCGGGCGGGACAGCAAGTCGGTCAGTCAAGCCGTCTGATGTGGCCGGTGGGGGGATTGTGGCGGCCGGACGGTGATTTGGTAACACGGGTGGTGCCGGGGCGGATCAGTGGAGCAAACTTCCTTGTAGTTCAGCGCGCAGATCGGGTGTGAGGACCGCACCCGCGCGGTCGACCAGGAGTGCCATCTCGTAGCCGACGAGGCCGATGTCGCACTCCGGGTGGGCGAGGACGGCCAGCGACGAGCCGTCGGAGACGGACATGAGGAAGAGGAACCCGCGTTCCATCTCCACGACCGTCTGGGCCACGTCGCCGCCCTCGAAGATCCGGGACGCCCCGGCCGTCAGCGAGGTCAGCCCCGAGGCGACCGCCGCGAGCTGGTCGGCGCGGTCGCGAGGGAATCCTTCCGACATCGCCAGAAGGAGTCCGTCGGCGGACACGACGACGGTGTGGGACACCCCTGGGGTGTTGTCCACGAAATTCGTGATCAACCAGTTGAGGTTCTGTGCCGCCTGGCTCATCGGGCTCAACTAACGCTCCTGCTGGTGAGTGGGCCGCGGGTAGCTGCCGGTCTGGTTGGTACCGGCCTGACGGCCCTGTGCGATTCCCCGACGGAGATTGGTCAGCCGGCCGCGCACGTCGTCCGGCGCGCGCGAGATCTGCGGACCGTTCTGGTGCGACTGCTGCTGAGCCGTCCCCGGGACGAGGTTGGCCCGGGGGACCCGGCGCGGGAGGCCGGAGGTGGTGACCCCGCCCGCCGCCGGCTGTCGTACGCGTTCCGCCTGCCGGACGAGGTCGTCGTTGGGCGAACTGCGCCAGGCGGAGGTGGCGGGCCGCTGCGGGGCCGCCGGGGTCTGGGGCTGGGCGGCCTGCGGCTCCGGGGCGGCGGGCTGGGCCTGGTGCTGCGCCCTCGCCTCGCGGTCGCCGTGGAACCAGTTGGTCTCCAGCGTGTCGTACAGCGGCGTGCGCCCGTCACCGGGGCCGGAGGCCGGGGGCAGGGCCCAGCCGTCCTGGGGCCGCTGCTGCGTGGGGGTCCCGTTGGTGTTGCCGCCCGCGGGATCCTGGTGGACGGGACGCTGCGGGGCCGGCGGGCGCGGTGCGCCGAAGTCGTTGCCGCCCTGCGCGCCGTTGACCTGCGGGCGCTCGAACGGGCCGGGGGCGGCCTGGTTCGCGCGGCTCGGCAGGCCGTGCTGCCCGGTGGAACCGTTGTCGTACCCCTGGGGGCCCTGGGCGCCGGCGAACCGGTCGGCCTGGGCGGGCCCGTTCGGGCCGGTCTGACGGGGCTGCCCGCCGAAGACGTCCGAGCGGACGAAGGCGCCGTTGCCCTGCTGCGGGCCGGTCTGCTCGGGCCGCGCGAACTGGTCGTCGCGCGGGGTGTCCGAGGAGCCGCCCTGACCGTACTGGTCCCGGCCGTACTGGTTCTGCGGGTACGCGCCCTGGTCGTACTGGTTCTGGTTCTGGTCCGGCCGCGTGAACTGGCCCGTGTTCTGCGGGGCGTCCTGGCGAGGGGCCGGGGCGTCGAAGTCGGGGCGGGCGAACTCGGCCGTGGCGGCGGGGGACTGGGGCTGGCCGAGGCGCGGCACGGCCGGCATCTCCGTCGTGGAGCCCGGGCCCTGCCGGTCGTCGAAGTCCGGCGTGCGGCGGGCGCGGGAGCCCTCCGGCTCCTCGTGGCCGCGCGGGGCGTCCACCGAGGGGCGCTCCACGGGCGGCTGCGCGTTCTCGTCGCTCCAGCTGGGCGTGCGGGGCTGCGGGTTGCCGCCGGGCAGCTCGGCCCGCGGACCACCGCGCGGCGGCAGCTGCGGACGACGGCCCTGTCCGGCGTCGCCGTTGTTCCCGCGCTTGCCGCGCTGCGGGGGCGCGGCGGGACCGCGGCCACCGCCGAAGACGTCCTGGCCCTGCGGGGCGTTGCCCTGCGGCGCGTTCATGCCCGCGGCCTGCAGACCCTGCGGGGCACCGGGCGCCTGACCGGCACCGGCTCCCGCGCCGGCCGGGGCCGGGCGGTTCTGCTGGCCGGGACCGGCCGGGGACTGGGGACCGCGCGGACCGCCGGGCGCGCCCGGGCGGCCGTCCGTGTCCCGTCCGGGGAGCGCGGCCAGCGGACCCTGGGCGGCACCGAGCCGGCCGCCCGGAGCACCGCCACCGCCACCACCGAGCGCGCCACCGCCGCCGAAGGCACCTCCGGCGAGGGCGCCGCCGCCCTGGCCGCCACGGCGGGCCGCGGCGACACCAGCGGCGGCCTGCGCGGCCGCCGGGCCGCCGTTGCCGGAGGCGGACTGCCCCGGCTTCGGCTGCGGCTTGCGACCGCCCTGGGCGACGTCCACGGGCAGCATGACCAGCGCGGTCGTGCCACCGGAGTCGGACGGCCGCAGCTGGATGCGGATGCCGTGGCGCTGCGAGAGGCGGCCGACCACGAACAGACCCATGCGGCGGGAGACGGAGACGTCCACGGTGGGCGGCGAGGCGAGCCGCTCGTTGATCGCGGCGAGGTCCTCGGGGGAGAGGCCGATGCCGGTGTCGTGGATCTCGATCAGCACCCGCCCGTCGGGCAGCGCGTGACCGGTGACCTTGACCTTGGTCTGCGGCGAGGAGAACGAGGTCGCGTTCTCCAGCAGCTCGGCGAGCAGGTGGACGAGGTCGTTGACCACGCGGCCGGCGACCTCGGTGGTCGGCACGGAGGCCAGTTCGATGCGCTCGTACTGCTCCACCTCGGAGGCGGCGGCACGGAGCACGTCGACCAGCGGGACCGGGCGGGTCCAGCGTCGGCCGGGCTCCTCACCGGCGAGGACGAGGAGGTTCTCACCGTTACGGCGCATGCGCGTCGCGAGGTGGTCGAGCTTGAACAGCGAGGACAGCTGGTCGGGGTCGGCCTCGCGGGACTCCAGTTCGGAGATGAGCGAGAGCTGACGCTGGATGAGGCCCTGTGAGCGGCGCGAGAGGTTGGTGAACATCGCGTTGACGTTGCCCCGCAGCAGGGCCTGCTCGGCGGCGAGGCGGACCGCCTCGCGGTGCACGTCGTCGAAGGCCGCGGCCACTCGGCCGATCTCGTCCCGGGAGTGCACACCGACCGACTCCACCGAGGTGTCGACGTCCTGCGGGTCGGTCTCGGAGAGCTGCTTGACCAGCTCGGGCAGGCGGTCCTGGGCGACCTTGGTCGCGGTGTCCTCCAGGCGGCGCAGCGAGCGGATCATGGACCGCGCCACGACGAAGGCGCCGACCAGCGAGACGCCGAGCACGAGCAGGATCAGCACACCGGAGATGATGGCCTCGCGCTCGGACTCGTTGCGCAGCTCGCGGGCCTGCTGCTCCATGTCCTCCAGCAGCTTCAGCTCGATGTTCTTCATCTGCTGGATCTTGGTGGAGCTGTCGTCCAGCCAGTCCTGGTACGACCGGGGCTTGAGTTCGCCCAGGCCGTTGACGCCGCTGAGGGCGCGGCCGGCGTACTGGTCGGACGCCTCGATGACCGGGTTGCCCTCGGAGATCGGCTTGAGGAGTTCCTCGGCGCCGTCGCCGTAGATGCTGCTGAAGCTGCGGATCTCGGACGTCTGGCTCTGCAGCGCCGACTGGGCGTAGAGCCGGTCGTTCTCGGAGAGCTTGCCCTTGCTGGTGTTGTTCGCGGGGAGCGCCGCCGCCAGGACCGCGCGCTGGATGGACGCGTACTCCTTGGCCGAGGAGAAGGCCGACAGGGCGCGCGTGCGCTGAATCATGTCGGGGTTGCTGGTTGCCTCCGCCATGTCCTGCGAGAGGTCGAGCAGGTGGTTGATCAGGCGGTGGTAGGCCTCGACGGTCTGGGTCGAGTTCTGCTTGGCCTGGTACGCCGTGCTGCGGATCTTGTTCAGGTCGTTCAGGTCGCTGGCGAGGCCGACGAGGCTGTCGCGGACACCGACGAGGTTGCCGTCCTTGCTGGCGGCGTCGATCTCCTCGGAGTTGTCGAGGAAGTTCTTGAGGGCCCGGTCGGTCTGCTCGCGGTCGCCCTTGACGGCGATGGCGCTGGACGCCGAGCCGTGCGCCAGGGGGCCGGCGGACTGGTCGCGCTCCTCCTGGAGCGCGGCGGCCAGTTCGGTGGCCTGCTTGGTCATCTCGGTCAGCAGCTTCATGTTGTCGAGCTGCTGGATGTCGTCCATCGACTGGCTGATGCGCATCGCGCCCAGCGAGGTGGCCGCGACCACCGGGAGCGCGAGCAGCGACACCAGACGGGTGGAGATCCGCCAGTTGCGCAGGGCTATTCGCGGGCCGGGGCCGCTCGGCGCGCCCTTGGCCGGCTTGGCGGACGGCTGCTGGCCGGGGGCGGCCGAACCGGCCGTCTGACCGGCGCGCTCTCCACTGTCGCCGGACGGGGTCTGGCCCTGGTTCTGGGCGTGCTGGGGCGAGGAGCCGACGGCCTTGGGGCCGGTCCCGCCGTGCGGCTCCGGCTCCGCCGAAGCGCTGCCATCCCTCTTGAAACGTCCCTGCACTAGCGTCGCAACCTCTGGACCAGGCGCCCCTCCGCGTGAACGGCGGGACACGGTGTCGGCGTCATGGGGGCGCCCTGAATACGCCCCCGTGGTGGTCGTGAGTAACCGGCGCTGGTTCCCCCTTCTCGCCGCCGCCCGGCGCTGCTGTGCGCCCCCTGCGCGCCGGCTCGATCCTGCGGCGGTCCGTGGAATTCCAGCACAGTGCAGGATCTCCAACAAGGCCCGTGGGGTACGCCGTGAGATACGTGACAGCACGTGAGGGCCGAGTCACCAGACGTAGAAGATGATCACCCGCAAAAGGGACGTATGCCCGCGAGTTGTCGAGGCCTGGTGAGTGTCCCAGTCGCCATGATCAGCAGCGGAATGCGGGCTTCAGCGGTGCAATGTCCCATTGGTCCCGGTGTCGCTGGAGTCGCAATTGACCGGTTTGACCGTTGATAAGTGAGCAAACTCACACGCGGATCGCGGGCCCTCCCTGAGTTGCCGGGGCATTGCATGTTTAGCCTGACGCTTTACAGAGAAGGCAAAACCGACAACCCGCGCCCTCGCAGGGGTCATCGCAGCCCCTCGGGCGCCCGGACACGACAGGGCCTCCCACGACCGTGAAGACGACGATGATGTTCCACCAGATCGCCAACCCGCGGCGCACGACGCTGGCGCACCTCGACGACGCCGACGACCTGCGCACGCAGGAGCAGCCGGAGCACGCCGTCGAGCTCCCCGCCCAGACCGCCAACCCCCGGCGCACCGTCCTCATGGAGGTACCGGTCGGGGCCGCCGTCGCAGAGTAGTACGTCACCCCGGCGCCGCCCGTTCAGGCGGCCCCGAGAGCACCAAGCGCCCGTCCGGCGGATCATGCCGGGCGGGCGCGCCGCGTTAGCCTGGGGCGTCAGACTCCAGCCAGCTCAGTCAAGGGGCCAAGCAACCCGTGCGCATCGCCAGGTTCTCCATCGACGGGAACGTCGCCTTCGGCGCGGTCGAGGGCGACCAGCCGGACCAGCTCGTCCTCGACATCATCAAGGGCATCCCGTTCGGGGACTACGAGCTCTCCGGCACCAAGGTGCCCCTGAGCAAGGTGCGGCTGCTGCCGCCGGTGCTCCCGAACAAGGTCGTCGCCTTCGGCCGCAACTACGCCGAACACGCCCGCGAACTCGGCAACGAGGTGCCCGACGCCCCGTTCGCCTTCTTCAAGCCGTCCACCTCGGTGATCGGCCCCGGCGACGCCATCCAGTACCCCTCCTTCTCCGAGGAACTGCACCACGAGGCCGAACTCGCCGTCGTCATCGGCCGCATGTGCCGCGAGGTCCCGCGCGACCGCGTGCAGGACGTGATCTTCGGCTACACCTGCGCCAACGACGTCACCGCTCGCGACGTGCAGCGCCGCGAGAAGCAGTGGGCCCGGGCGAAGGGCTTCGACTCCGCCTGCCCGCTGGGGCCCTGGGTGGAGACGGACATCAGCCTCGCCGCCGCGGCCGACCTGACCATCCAGCTCACGGTCAACGGCGCCCAGCGGCAGCTCGGCCGCACCAGCGAGATGATCCACTCCATCGAGGACCTGATCGTCAACATCTCCGAGGCCATGACGCTGCTCCCCGGCGACGTGATCCTCACGGGGACCCCGGCCGGCGTCGGCCCCCTCAACGTCGGCGACGAGGTCGCCGTCACCATCGAAGGCATCGGCACTCTCACCAACAAGGTTGTCAAGCGTGGCTAGCGCACCCGGCTCACCCGTACGCGTACGTTTCTGTCCGTCCCCCACCGGCAACCCCCACGTGGGTCTGGTGCGCACCGCCCTGTTCAACTGGGCGTTCGCCCGGCACCACCAGGGCACGCTGGTCTTCCGCATCGAGGACACCGACGCGGCCCGCGACTCCGAGGAGTCGTACACCCAGCTGCTCGACGCGATGCGCTGGCTGGGCTTCGACTGGGACGAGGGCCCCGAGGTCGGCGGCCCGCACGCGCCGTACCGCCAGTCGCAGCGCATGGACATCTACCAGGACGTCGCCGAGAAGCTGCTCGCCGCCGGCCACGCCTACCGCTGCTACTGCTCCCAGGAGGAGCTGGACAGCCGCCGCGAGGCCGCCCGCGCGGCCGGCCGGCCCTCCGGGTATGACGGACACTGCCGCGACCTGAGCGACGCCGAGGTCGAGGGATACCAGGCCGAGGGCCGCGCGCCCATCGTCCGCTTCCGGATGCCCGACGAGGCGATCACCTTCACGGACCTGGTCCGCGGCGAGATCACCTACCTCCCCGAGAACGTCCCGGACTACGGCATCGTCCGCGCCAACGGCGCCCCCCTCTACACGCTGGTCAACCCGGTCGACGACGCCCTGATGGAGATCACCCACGTCCTGCGCGGCGAGGACCTGCTCTCCTCCACCCCGCGCCAGATCGCCCTGTACAAGGCGCTGACCGAGCTGGGCATCGCCAAAGAGATCCCGGCCTTCGGCCACCTCCCGTACGTCATGGGCGAGGGCAACAAGAAGCTCTCCAAGCGCGACCCCCAGTCGAGCCTGAACCTCTACCGCGAGCGCGGCTTCCTCCCCGAGGGCCTGCTCAACTACCTCTCCCTGCTCGGCTGGTCGCTCTCCGCCGACCAGGACATCTTCACGATCGACGAGATGGTGGCGGCCTTCGACGTCTCCGACGTGCAGCCCAACCCGGCGCGCTTCGACCTCAAGAAGTGCGAGGCGATCAACGGCGACCACATCCGGCTGCTGCCGGTGAAGGACTTCACCGAGCGCTGCCGCCCGTGGCTGAAGGCCCCGGTCGCCCCCTGGGCGCCCGAGGACTTCGACGAGGCCAAGTGGCAGGCCGTCGCGCCGCACGCGCAGACCCGCCTCAAGGTCCTCTCCGAGATCACGGACAACGTCGACTTCCTGTTCCTGCCGGAGCCGGTCCTCGACGAGGCGAGCTGGACGAAGGCGATGAAGGAGGGCTCGGACGCCCTGCTCGCCACCGCCCGCGAGAAGCTGGACGCGGCCGACTGGACGTCCCCCGAGTCCCTCAAGGAGGCCGTCCTGGCCGCCGGCGAGGCGCACGGCCTCAAGCTCGGCAAGGCCCAGGCCCCGGTCCGCGTCGCCGTCACCGGCCGCACCGTCGGCCTGCCCCTCTTCGAGTCCCTGGAGGTCCTGGGCAAGGAGAAGGCACTGGCCAGGATCGACGCCGCGCTGGCCCGGCTCGCGGCCTGACGCCCGTACGCGCCGAAGGGGCGGCATCCGGACCACCGGGCGCCGCCCCTTCGCCGTTCCCCGGATCGGGCGGACGCGGCCCGTCCCGCGGCGTTACGGTCGGATCATGAGCATCCGAGCCGTGGTCTGGGACGTCGACGACACCCTCTTCGACTACACCACCGCCGACCGCGAGGGCATGCGGGCCCACCTGGTGGCCGAAGGGCTCCTCGCCGGGTACGGGTCGGCCGAGGAGGCCCTCGTGCGCTGGCGGCAGATCACCGACCGGCAGTGGGCGCGCTTCTCGGCCGGTGAGGTGGACTTCGTCACACAGCGGCGCGACCGCATCCGCGAGTTCCTGGGCCGGCCGGAGCTGACCGAGGCCGAGGCCGACGCGTGGTTCCAGCGCTACGTCACGCACTACGAGGCCGCCTGGTCCCTCTTCCCGGACGTGCTGCCCGTCCTCGACGCCCTCGCCGGCAGCCACCGGCACGCGGTGCTCTCCAACTCCAGCCTCACCGTCCAGGACCGCAAGCTGCGCGTCCTCGGTGTGCACGACCGCTTCGAGACCATCCTGTGCGCCGCCGAGCTGGGCGTCTCCAAGCCCGAGCCCGCCGCCTTCCTCGCGGCCTGCGACGCCCTGGCTCTCCGCCCGTCCGAGGTCGCCTACGTCGGCGACCACCCGGAGATCGACGGACGGGGCGCGGCCGACGCCGGGCTGCTCTCCGTGTGGATCGACCGGGGCGGCGTCTACGCGACGGTGGACCCGCCGGAGGGGCCGCGCCGTATCGCCTCCCTCTCCGAACTCCCCGCGCTGCTCGGCGCCGATACCCGTTTTGGAGCCCCGTCCACCTTCGGGTAATGTTCTTCCTGCGCCGCCGAGGAGCGGGCCGAAAGGGCCGGGAACCGGAAGCGCGACGCTAGAGCCAAACCCCACCAGGGGCTTGCGTTCCAGTGGCCTATGGTGTAATTGGCAGCACGAGTGATTCTGGTTCACTTAGTCTTGGTTCGAGTCCAGGTAGGCCAGCTCGCAGAGCTATATCTGCAATGCCCCCGTTGTGTAGCGGCCTAGCACGCCGCCCTCTCAAGGCGGTAGCGCCGGTTCGAATCCGGTCGGGGGTACGGTGATCTCTCAGGAGATGATCGCTAGGGCCCCCGTTGTGTAGCGGCCTAGCACGCCGCCCTCTCAAGGCGGTAGCGCCGGTTCGAATCCGGTCGGGGGTACGAACTGGTCTAAACCACATTGGTCTATGGTGTAATTGGCAGCACGACTGATTCTGGTTCAGTTAGTCTAGGTTCGAGTCCTGGTAGACCAGCTCGGATCTGCGGCGATGGAGAATGAAACGCCCGCAAGATCCACGCCCCCGTTGTGTAGCGGCCTAGCACGCCGCCCTCTCAAGGCGGTAGCGCCGGTTCGAATCCGGTCGGGGGTACAAGATCACAAGGCCCTCCGCTTCGGCGGGGGGCCTTTTCGCGTTCCCAAGTCCCCGTACGTCCACGCCGGTTCGGCGTCCGGGGCGCGGACGTGGTCCTGAGCAGGGGAAGGCCCGCCGCGGCGTTGAGGCGGGCCCTTCCCTGGCCACGCAGGGGAAGATGCCGGTCAGCCCGTGCGGCGCAGCGCCTCCGAGAGGCGGCCGGCGGCGTCGATGATCGCCTGGGCGTGCATCCGGCCCGGGTGGCGCGTCAGGCGCTCGATGGGGCCGGAGACGGACACGGCTGCCACCACGCGGTTGGAGGGACCGCGCACCGGCGCCGACACGGACGCCACGCCCGGCTCCCGCTCGCCGATGGACTGGGCCCAGCCGCGCCGCCGCACGCCGGACAGCGCCGTCGCCGTGAAGCGGGCGCCCTGGAGGCCGCGGTGCAGGCGCTCGGGCTCCTCCCAGGCCATCAGGATCTGCGCCGAGGAGCCGGCCTTCATGGTGAGCGTGGAGCCGACCGGGACCGTGTCCCTCAGGCCCGACAGACGCTCGGCCGCGGCCACGCAGATGCGCATGTCGCCCTGGCGGCGGTAGAGCTGAGCGCTCTCGCCCGTGACGTCGCGGAGATGGGTGAGCACCGGGCCCGCGGTGGCCAGCAGCCGGTCCTCACCGGCCGCCGCGGCCAGCTCGGCCAGGCGCGGGCCGAGAATGAAACGGCCCTGCATGTCGCGCGCCACCATGCGGTGGTGTTCCAGTGCCACGGCCAGGCGGTGGGCCGTGGGTCGTGCCAGTCCGGTCGCAGCGACCAATCCCGCGAGGGTGGCCGGGCCGGACTCCAGAGCGCTCAGGACGACGGCCGCCTTGTCCAGAACGCCGACGCCGCTACTGTTGTCCATGAAACGATACTCCCGTCTCACTCTGTGAAACGCAAGTTCAATTTTCCATGGAACGCGCCACCCTGGATGGCACGAAGTCACAACGGCCCGTGACGTAAGGGCCTGGTGGCGGTTGCCCGGAAACACAGGGGTGCGGGCGCCGCTTCCCCAAAGATCTCTAGTTGGGCCGACGCTTCGTCGCCGGCCGGAGGGAAAGCGATGGGTAGGACACTCGCGGAGAAGGTCTGGGACGACCACGTCGTCCGGCGCGCCGAGGGCGAGCCCGACCTCCTCTTCATCGATCTGCACCTGCTGCACGAGGTGACCAGCCCGCAGGCCTTCGACGGCCTCCGCAAGAGCGGCCGCCCGGTGCGGCGGCTCGACCTGACCATCGCCACCGAGGACCACAACACCCCGACACTCGACATCGACAAGCCCATCGCGGACCCGGTCTCCCGGGCCCAGCTGGAGACGCTCCGCAAGAACTGCGCGGAGTTCGGCGTCCGCCTGCACCCGCTGGGCGACGTCGAGCAGGGCGTCGTACACGTGGTCGGCCCGCAGCTGGGCCTGACCCAGCCCGGCACCACCGTGGTCTGCGGCGACTCGCACACCTCGACGCACGGCGCCTTCGGCGCGCTGGCCTTCGGCATCGGCACCTCCCAGGTCGAGCACGTGCTGGCCACCCAGACGCTGCCGCTGGCCCGTCCGAAGACCATGGCCATCACGGTCAACGGCGAACTGCCCGACGGCGTCACCGCCAAGGACCTGATCCTCGCGATCATCGCGAAGATCGGCACCGGCGGCGGCCAGGGCTACGTCCTGGAGTACCGGGGCGAGGCCATCGAGAAGCTCTCGATGGAGGCCCGCATGACCATCTGCAACATGTCGATCGAGGCCGGCGCCCGCGCGGGCATGATCGCCCCCGACGCCACCACCTTCGACTACCTCCAGGGCCGCCCGCACGCCCCCGAGGGCGCGGACTGGGACGCGGCGGTCGAGTACTGGAAGACGCTGCGCACCGACGACGACGCCGAGTTCGACGCCGAGGTCGTCATCGAGGCCGCGGAGCTGTCGCCGTTCGTCACCTGGGGCACCAACCCGGGGCAGGGCGCGCCGCTTTCCGCCGCCGTCCCCGACCCGGCTTCGTACGAAGACGCTTCGGAGCGCTTCGCCGCCGAAAAGGCCCTGGAGTACATGGGGTTGGAGGCCGGTCAGCCGCTGCGCTCCATCAACGTGGACACCGTCTTCGTAGGTTCCTGCACCAACGGCCGCATCGAGGACCTGCGCGCGGCCGCCGAGATCGTCAAGGACCGCAAAGTCGCCGACGGCGTACGGATGCTGGTCGTCCCGGGCTCGGCGCGGGTGGGCCTCCAGGCCGTCTCCGAGGGCCTGGACGTGGTCTTCAAGGAGGCCGGCGCCGAATGGCGGCACGCGGGCTGCTCGATGTGCCTGGGCATGAACCCGGACCAGCTGGCCCCGGGCGAGCGCTCCGCGTCCACGTCCAACCGCAACTTCGAGGGGCGGCAGGGCAAGGGCGGCCGTACCCACCTGGTGTCGCCGCAGGTCGCGGCCGCGACGGCGGTCCTGGGCCACCTGGCCTCCCCGGCCGACCTGTCCGCCGCCGACGTTCCCACGCCCGCTGGAGTCTGAGAGTCATGGAAGCATTCACCACGCACACCGGCCGGGCCGTCCCGCTGCGCCGCAGCAACGTCGACACCGACCAGATCATCCCCGCCCACTGGCTCAAGAAGGTGACCCGGGACGGGTTCGAGGACGGGCTGTTCGAGGCCTGGCGCAAGGACGGGTCCTTCGTCCTCAACCAGCCCGAGCGCCAGGGCGCCACGGTCCTGGTGGCCGGCCCCGACTTCGGCACCGGCTCCTCCCGTGAGCACGCCGTCTGGGCGCTGCAGAATTACGGCTTCAAGGCCGTGATCTCCTCCCGCTTCGCCGACATCTTCCGGGGCAACTCGCTGAAGAACGGCCTGCTCACCGTGGTCCTCGACCAGGAGACCGTGGACGCGCTGTGGGCGCTCACGGAGCAGGACCCGCAGGCGGAGATCACCGTCGACCTGGAGGCCCGCGAGGTCCGGGCGGAGGGCGTCACGGCCTCCTTCGAGCTGGACGAGAACTCCCGCTGGCGGCTGCTGAACGGGCTGGACGACATCTCGATCACCCTCCAGAACGAGGCGGACATCGCCACGTACGAGGCGAAGCGCCCTTCGCACAAGCCGCAGACCGTCCAGGTCTGACCTCGGACCCGCAGAGGCTCCGGCAAGGTCGAGTTTCGGCCACCCAACACCCCCGCCGTACCCCCGATCACCCCGATCGGGGGTACGGCCGTTTTCGGGTCGGGTGGTGGGCGCCCGTCAGCGGTGAGGCACACAACTTCCCACGTTAGAGGCATGGTTGCCGGGGTACAGACGTCCTGGAGGCGCGGGTTCCGGGAGTGCCCGGAAGGCCGTTCGGGGCGGCAGTTGCCCCCTGCGCAGGCGACAACTCGCCCCAGATGGCACAATCTGTGCATGGACCACGACGGCCAACTCGAGCTCTATGCGGCGGTGGCGGTCCGGCTCAAGGAAGCGCACACAAGAGTGCGCGCACTGCAAGTCCCGGAGGGCGTACGGATGGCGCTGACCCGGAAGCTGCTGGTCATTACGGCCGCGGCCAAACACGATCTCGCCGGTGCGGCAAGGCGCCTGGATCGGTTCACCGCCGACCTCGACGAGGGTCGATTCCCCGAAGAGGACGGCTGAACAGGCCGGGGCGGCCCGAGTCCGTTGCGGCACAAGGGTGATTAGCCCGTTTCGTGTTTGATTTGCGGTATATATCTGCCTAACGTGCGAAAAAGCTTGAACACATTCGTTCTGGCGATGTCTCCGAAGGGGAAGACGTGAACAAGGCGCAGCTCGTAGAAGCGATTGCCGACAAGGTGGGCGGCAGGCAGCAGGCCGCCGACGCCGTCGACGCGGTCCTGGACGCCCTCGTCCGTGCCGTGGTCTCGGGCGACCGGGTCTCGGTCACCGGCTTCGGTTCCTTCGAGAAGGTCGACCGTCCCGCCCGTTACGCCCGCAACCCCCAGACGGGCGAGCGGGTTCGGGTCAAGAAGACCTCGGTGCCGCGCTTCCGCGCGGGTCAGGGCTTCAAGGACCTGGTGAGCGGCTCGAAGAAGCTCCCGAAGAACGACATCGCGGTCAAGAAGGCCCCCAAGGGCAGCCTGTCCGGTCCGTCGGCCACGATCTCCAAGGCCGCGGGCAAGAAGGCCGCCGCCAAGAAGACCGCGGCGAAGAAGGCCACGGGCGCGGCCAAGAAGGCCACCGCGGCGAAGAAGACCGCGGCCAAGAAGGCCACCGGAGCGGCGAAGAAGACGACGGCGAAGAAGACCACCGCCAAGAAGTCCGCCGCCAAGACCACGGCGGCGGCGAAGAAGACCGCGGCGAAGAAGGCTCCCGCCAAGAAGGCGACCGCCAAGAAGGCCCCGGCCAAGAAGTCGACCGCCCGCAAGACCACCGCCAAGAAGGCCACCGCCCGCAAGAAGTAGCAGCCGGCGGCAGCGGCGGCGGCAGGCGAACAGGGCTCTCACGCGCCGGGCCGGACTCCCTCTCGGAGTCCGGCCCGCGGCGTTTTCCGAGGTGTGTCAGAGCGTCTGGAGCGTCACCAGCGTGATCCGGCGGTCCTCGCCCGCCCCCTCCGTCTCGATCCGCACCCGCTGCCCCGGCCGCAGCAGCCGCAGGCCCCCCGCGTCGAACGCCGCCGCGTCGAAGGGCACCGGGGTGCCGTCGTCGAGCAGCACCTGCCCGCTGCGGCTTTCAGGGTCGTACGTGTACGCGGTCGCCTGCATGGCGGCAGCCTACTGCCCGGCGATCAGCAACCGCGCAGCCACCGCCGCCGTCCGGGGCCCCACCCCCAGTGCCAGGGCGGAGCGCAGATCACCGCCGGTGTCGACGTCCTGCCGTACGGAATCCACCGCGCCGAGGGACAGTTCCACCGCGCCGGACGCACGGTGGCGGACCCGGGAATCCGGACCGAATGCCGGGGACAATTCGACGCCCGGTGCCGCGGTCAGCAAGGTCGTGCCGATTCCGGCCGCGTCCGGGAGAAAAGCGCGCGGGAATTGCCCGGCCGCCGCCAGGACCCGCGCCAATTCCGCCGGCCGCAGCGCGGGGAGATCGGCGTTGAGTGCGGCCACCGGAGTTCCGGGACGTGCCGCGCGTACCGCCGCGGCGCCGTGCGCCAGCGCCGCGTTCAGACCGCCGCGGGGCTCTTCCGTGACGAGGGCCGCACCGAGCGCCGCCAGCTCCCGCCCAGCCCGTGCGTCGTCCGTGACGACTGCCACATCCGCGACCGCCGGGCAGGCCAGCGCGGCTGCCACGGCGTCCTGGGCGAACGCCAGCGCGAGATCCGGCCGGACCCCGTCGTCCGCGGTGTCCGACAGCCTGCTCTTGGCCCGGGCGAGGGGCTTCACGGGTACGACCAAGGTCCACTGCACGAGCGTTCCGTCCTTCTCTCGTCGCCGTCATTGTCACCTGGGAGACCTGGCGGTTCACTCGCCGGGGCGTACGGTGTTCTCGACAGACGGGCGGCCCGGGGCGACACTTGTCCGGCCCCAGGCCCTGGAGGAAAGGTGTCAGCGTGCCCCGCCGCAGAATCGGCTTCTGGTACCGCCTGGCCGCGGTGATCTGCAAACCGCCGCTCATGGTTCTGATCAAGCGGGACTGGCGGGGAATGGAGAACATTCCGGCCGACGGCGGATTTATCACCGCCGTGAACCACAATTCGCACGTGGACCCCTTCGCGTACGCGCACTACCAGTACAACACCGGGCGCGTCCCCCGATTCCTGGCGAAGAGCGGCCTTTTCAAGAAGGGCTTCGTCGGTGCCGCGATGCGGGGCACCGGACAGATCCCCGTCTACCGCGAGAGCACGGACGCCCTCAGCGCCTTCCGGGCCGCGATCGAGGCCGTGGAGCGCGGCGAGTGCGTCGCCTTCTACCCCGAGGGCACCCTCACCCGCGACCCGGACGGCTGGCCGATGACCGCCAAGACCGGCGCCGCGCGCGTCGCCCTGCAGACCAAGTGCCCGGTGATCCCGGTCGCCCAGTGGGGCTGCAACGAACTGCTGCCGCCCTACACCAAGAAACCGCACCTCCTCCCGCGCAAGACCCACCGCGTGCTGGCGGGGCCGCCGGTCGACCTCTCGCGGTTCTACGACCGGGAGATGACCGCGGAGCTGCTGAAGGAGGCCACCGAGGTCATCATGGCCGCCGTCACCGGCCACCTGGAGGAGATCCGGGGCGAGCAGGCCCCCCGGACCCCCTACGACCCGCGCCGCGAGCGGATCGAGCAGCGGCGCCGTACGCAGTCGCAGACACCGTCGCAGTCGCAGCCGGCGCCGGCACGGCCGCGGGGAACGCAGGCAGAAGGGCAGAGCACGTGAGCAAGCCGGTCAAGGCGGCCGTCTTCGGCACCGGATCCTGGGGCACCGCCTTCGGCACGGTCCTCGCCGACGCGGGGTGCGACGTCACCCTGTGGGGGCGCCGCGCCGAACTCGCGGACGCCGTCAACTCCACCCGGACCAACCCGGACTACCTGCCCGGCGTGGAACTCCCCGCCGGTCTGCGGGCCACCACCGACGCCGCCGAGGCCGCGCGCGACGCCGACTTCACGGTCCTCGCCGTCCCCTCCCAGACGCTGCGCGCGGGCCTCGCCGACTGGACGCCACTGCTGGCTCCCGGCACGGTCCTGGTGTCGCTGATGAAGGGCGTCGAACTCGGCTCCGCGATGCGGATGAGCGAGGTCATCGAGGACGTCGCCAAGGTCGGCGCCGAGCGCATCGCCGTGGTCACCGGGCCGAACCTGGCCCGCGAGATCGCCGCCCGGATGCCGGCCGCCGCGGTGGTCGCCTGCCCCGACGAATCCGTCGCCCAGCGCCTCCAGACCGCCTGCCACACCCCGTACTTCCGCCCGTACACCAACACGGACGTCGTCGGCTGCGAACTGGGCGGCGCCGTGAAGAACGTGATCGGGCTGGCCGTCGGCATCGCGGACGGCATGGGCCTGGGCGACAACGCCAAGGGCTCCCTGATCACCCGCGGCCTCGCCGAGACCACCCGCCTCGGGGTCGCCCTCGGCGCCGACCCGCTGACCTTCTCCGGACTGGCCGGGCTCGGCGACCTGGTGGCGACCTGCTCGTCCCCGCTGTCCCGCAACCACACCTTCGGCACCAACCTGGGCAAGGGCATGACCCTCCAGGAGACCATCGCGGTCACCAAGCAGACCGCCGAGGGCGTCAAGTCCTGCGAGTCGGTGCTGGATCTGGCGCGCAGGCACGGCGTCGACATGCCGATCACCGAGACCGTGGTCGCCATCGTGCACGAGGGCAAGCCCCCGGTGGTCGCGGTCAAGGAGCTGATGTCGCGCAGCGCGAAGCCCGAACGACGCTGAGCGACACCGGACGGCACCCCGGGCGCCACCCGCGCCACGCGGCCCCGCCGACGCTGTCTCGTGGCCCTACGGGCGGGTACTCTCAACGCGATATGAGCACCGAGAACCTCCCCCAGAGCCCCGAGCAGCCGCCTCGCAAGCCGCGTGTGGCCGTCGTGTTCGGCGGGCGCAGCTCCGAACACGGGATCTCCGTGGTCACCGCCGGCGCCGTCCTCGCGGCCATCGACCGGACCAAGTACGACGTCCTGCCGATCGGCATCACCCGGGACGGCCGCTGGGCCCTCACCGCCGACGAACCGGAACGCATGGCGATCACCGAGCGCCGTACGCCCGACGTCGAGGAACTGGCCGAGTCGGCCGAGGGCGCCGTGGTGCTGCCCGTCGACCCCGCCAACCGCGAAGTCGTCTACAGCGAACCCGGCGCGGTGCCCAAGGCGCTGGGCGAGGTCGACGTCGTCTTCCCCGTGCTGCACGGCCCGTACGGCGAGGACGGCACCCTCCAGGGGCTCCTGGAGCTGTCCGGTGTGCCGTACGTCGGTGCGGGCGTGCTCGCCTCGGCCGTCGGCCAGGACAAGGAGTACATGAAGGCGGTGTTCGCCTCCTACGGGCTGAAGGTCGGCCCGTACGCGGTGATCCGGCCCCGCGAGTGGGAGCAGGACCGTTCCGGCGCCCGCAAGAAGATCGTCGACTTCGCCGGCGAGCACGGCTGGCCGCTGTTCGTGAAGCCCGCGCGCGCGGGTTCCTCGATCGGCATCACCAAGGTCGACGGCCTCGCCGGACTCGACGAGGCGATCGAGGAGGCCCGGCGCCACGACCCGAAGATCCTGGTCGAGGCGACCCTGCGCGGCCGGGAGATCGAGTGCGGGGTGCTGGAGTTCGAGGACGGCCCCCGGGCCTCCGTCCCCGCGGAGATCCCGCCGCCCTCGGAGCACGCGTACTACGACTTCGAGGCCAAGTACATCGACTCCACCCCCGGCATCGTGCCCGCCCCGCTGACGCCCGAGGAGACCGCCGAGGTCCGGCGCCTGGCCGTCGCGGCGTTCGACGCGGCCTCCTGCGAGGGGCTGGTGCGCGCGGACTTCTTCCTCACCGAGGACGGCGAGTTCGTGATCAACGAGATCAACACCATGCCCGGATTCACCCCGATCTCCATGTACCCGCAGATGTGGCAGGCGAGCGGGGTCGCCTACCCGGAGCTAGTGGACCGGCTGGTCCAGGCGGCGCTGCGGCGCCCGACGGGGCTGCGCTGACGTCTGCCGCCCCGCGCACGCCGAGAAGGCGACCCCCTCGGGGGTCGCCTTCTCGCAGTATGATCAGCGGGTTTCCCCGGCCCGCGGGCGGCGGTGTGGTGTCCGGGTTCCGCCACAGCTTCGTGACCGGGGCCCGGGCCGGGAACCGCCGCCGACCCGCTGTCGTCTGCTGAGGAGCAGCCGACGGCGGCGATCAACAGTACGAGAGCGAGCGGGCGGAAGGGGGTCAGAGATGAACCACGGGGCAGGTCAGCGTGCGTGTGATGCCGTCCACCTGCTGGACCTTGGCGACCACCATGCGACCGAGTTCGTCCACGGTGTCGGACTGGGCGCGCACGATGACGTCGTAGGGTCCTGTCACGTCCTCGGCCGTGATCACCCCGGGGATCTTGCTGATCGTCTCGGCGACGGTCGACGCCTTGCCGACCTCCGTCTGGATCAGGATGTACGCCTGTACCACGGAACCTCCAGAGCGGCCACGAGGATCATGTGGGGAAAAGGAACGCCACGGTATCGCGTAGCCGCTCTCCGCGGGGAGACCCGTGGGCCGCGGGCCCCGCGCGCCGGGGTGCCGGAACGACACGAGTTGACGATCACGCCGACCGTGGTGACGGTCATTTCGACCGTAACGAGGACAGAGATGACGCGCGACCGGGCACGGACAGGGACAGAAGGGGAGCCAAGGCGATGAAGGGCACTGTTGGTGAGCTGGGGGAGTTCGGGCTCATCAGGGAGCTCACCTCCCGTCTCACCACCACCCCGGCGGTCCGTGTGGGCCCCGGCGACGACGCCGCGGTGGTGGCCGCGCCCGACCGCCGGGTGGTGGCCAGCACCGACATTCTCGTGGAGGGGCGGCACTTCCGCCGGGACTGGTCCACCGCGTACGACGTGGGCCGCAAGGCGGCGGCACAGAACCTGGCGGACATCGCCGCCATGGGCGCGGTGCCGACCGCGCTGCTGCTCGGCCTGGTCGTCCCCGCCGAACTGCCGGTGACCTGGCCGACCGAGCTGATGGACGGACTGCGCGACGAGTGCCAGGTGGCCGGCGCCTCCGTGGTCGGCGGCGACGTGGTGCGCGGCGACACCATCACCGTCTCCATCACCGCGCTGGGCGACCTGCGCAACCAGGAGCCCGTCACCCGGGGCGGCGCCCAGCCCGGCGACCTCGTCGCGGTGACCGGCTGGCTGGGCTGGTCCGCCGCCGGCTTCGCCGTGCTGTCCCGCGGCTTCCGCTCGCCGCGCGCCTTCGTCGAGGCCCACCGGCGCCCCGAGCCCCCGTACCACGCGGGTCCGGCCGCGGCCGGGCTCGGCGCCACCGCCATGTGCGACGTGAGCGACGGGCTCATCGCCGACCTGGGGCACATCGCCGAGGCCAGCAAGGTCAGGATCGACGTCCGCTCCGGCCAGATCGACATCCCGTCCCAGATGAACGACATCGGGCAGGCCGTCGGCGTCGACCCCATGCAGTGGGTGCTCACCGGGGGAGAGGACCACGCGATCGTGGCGACCTTCCCGCCGGACGTGAAGCTGCCCGCCCGCTGGAAGGTCATCGGCGAGGTCCTCAACCCCTCCGCGCTGCCCCAGGTGACCGTGGACGGTGCGCCCTGGACCAGCAAGGGCGGCTGGGACCACTTCGGCGGGGAGGTCGAGGCATGAGGCCGCCCCTGGTGCTCACCGTGGCCGGCTCCGACTCCGGCGGCGGCGCCGGCGTCCAGGCCGACCTGAAGACCATGCTCGCCCTCGGCACGCACGGCATGAGCGTGCTCACCGCGGTCACCGCGCAGAACTCCCTCGGCGTGCAGGGCGCCTGGGAGCTGCCCGTGGAGGCGGTACGGGCCCAGTACCGCAGCGTCGTCGACGACATCGGCGTCCAGGCGGTCAAGACCGGGATGCTCGCCTCCGCGGAACTGGTCGAGACGGTCGCCGAATTGCTCGGCTCCACGGACGCCCCCGCCGTCGTCGACCCGGTCGGCGTCTCCAAGCACGGGGACGCGCTGCTCGCCGCCTCCGCCCTGGAATCGGTCCGCACCAAGCTGCTGCCGGTGGCCACCGTCGCCACCCCGAACCTCGACGAGGTCGCGCAACTGACCGGCGTACGCGTCGAGTCGGAGAGCGACCTGCGCAGGGCGGCCGCCGCCCTGCTGGAGTACGGGCCGCGCTGGGCGCTGATCAAGGGCGGCCATCTGCGCGGCGAGGCCGTGGACCTGCTCACCGACGGCTCCGAGGAGCACTGGCTGCGCGCCCCGCGCCTCGACAACCGGCACACGCACGGCACGGGCTGCACTCTCGCGTCGGCCATCGCGTGCGGCCTGGCGAAGGGGCGGCCGGTGCCGGAGGCGGTGACCGAGGCGAAGGAGTACGTCACCGGGGCGATCGGGGCCGGGTTCGCGCTCGGCGACGGGATCGGGCCGGTGGATCACGGGTGGGCGCTCGGGCGGGGGGCTGTCTGAGCGTCTGAGAGTGTCCTGTCCGACTTGCCGGTACGGCAAAAAGCCGGTCCACCCGAGGTGGACCGGCTCCCTACAGCGGACCAGGCAGTGGCCGCGCGCGGATGGGGGTCCCCCCGCTCGAGCGAAGTCGAGAGTGGGGGATGACGCGTCAGCGCGAGACCTTGCCGGCCTTGATGCACGAGGTGCAAGCGTTCACGCGCTTCGGCGTCCCGCCGACCACGGTACGCACGCGCTGGATGTTCGGGTTCCAGCGACGGGACGTACGGCGGTGCGAGTGCGAGATGTTGTTGCCGAAGCCCGGCCCCTTGCCGCAGACGTCGCAGTTGGCAGCCACGGGTCACTCCAAAGACTTCAGATGCACTTACGGTTGATCCCGGCATGCCGGGATCAAGTTCCCGGACTCGACGGTCCGGGATCTGAGTGGCGGTGCCAGGGGGATGGCCCGATCGGGATCGGGCAACCGGAGCAGCATACAACGGCTGCTCCCGTACAACGAAACTACCACGGCAGCTCAGGGGTCCGCCCCGGCCCTCTTCGGCCGGGCACCCGCCCAAGGTCTACGCTGCCAGCCACGGCCGGCAGCTCAGGGAGGCACAGGTGGCGCAGGTGCCGCAGAGGTTCTTCGACGCTCTGGCGGTGCGTACCTGGTGCGGTCTGTCGCTGCGCGCGCTGGGACGGGCGCGCGAGGAGATCGACGCGATCAACGTCTATCCCGTCGCGGACGGGGACACCGGCACGAACCTCTATCTGACCGTCGAATCGGCCGTCGCCGCCGTGGAGGCCGTGTTCGCGGCGCACGAGCTGGACGACGGGGCGCCGGGGGCCGCCGACGGCCCCACGCTGGCGGAGGCCGTCGGCGCCATGGCGCACGGAGCGCTGATCGGCGCGCGGGGCAACTCCGGGACGATCCTCGCGCAGCTGCTGCGCGGCATGGCCCAGGTGCTCACCGCGCGGAGTGAGTCCGCGCACACCGGGGGCCCCGGTCTGCGGCTGGCCCTGCGGAACGCGGCCGAGTCCGCCCGCCAGGCCGTGGCCCACCCGGTCGAGGGCACCGTCCTGACCGTCGCCGCAGCCGCCGCCGACGCGGCCTCCGCCGCCGACGACGCGGAGGGCGACTGCGCGGTGGTGGCCCGCGCGGCCTACGAGGGCGCCCGCGCGGCGCTCGCCGCCACCCCGGCCCAGCTGCCGGTCCTGGAGCGCGCCGGAGTGGTCGACGCCGGCGGACACGGGCTCGTGACGGTCCTCGGGGCCCTGGTGGAGACGTTCACCGGGCGGGCGCCCGGCCCGGGAGCGGCCACCGTCCTCCACGCGCGCGTGGAGCCGCACGAGGGCGTCGCGCCGGGGGCGCCCCCGGCGCCGGGCGACGCGGCCCTCGCGGGCGGGTGCGCGGCCGCGGAGGCCGACCCCGGCGCCGGCCCCGCCTTCGAGGTGATCTACCTCCTGGATGCCGAGGACGCGGCCGTCACGCGGCTGCGGCAGCGGCTCGACGCGCTCGGGGACTCGCTCGTCGTGGTCGGCGGCGACGGACTGTGGAACGTCCACGTGCACGTCGACGACGCGGGCGCCGCCGTCGAGGCGGGCGTCGAGGCCGGGCGGCCCCACCGGATCCGCATCACCCACTTCGAGCACGGCGACGCGCACACCGGCGGGACCGGCCGCCCGCCCCGGGAGCGGAGCCGCCGCGCCGTGGTGGCCGTCGTACCGGGGGAGGGGCTGGCCGGGCTGTACGCCGAGGCCGGCGCGACCACCCTGCTCGCCCGCCCCGGGGAGCCGCCCGCCAGCGGGGAGCTGGTCCAGGCCGTACGGCGGGCGCACGCGCACGAGGTCGTCCTGCTGCCCAACGACGCCGAGCTGCGCCACACCGCCGCCGCGGCGGCCGAGCAGGCCCGTGCCGAAGGCGTCAGGGTCGCCCTCATCCCCACCCGCTCCGCGGTCCAGGGCATCGCCGCGCTCGCCGTGCACGAGCCCGAGCGGCGCTTCGACGAGGACGTGGTGGCGATGACCTCGGCGGCCGGAGCCACCCGCTACGCCGAGGTCACCGTCGCCGAACACCGGTCCTGGACCACGGCGGGCATCTGCCAGGCCGGTGACGTGCTCGGCCTCATCGACGGCGACGTGGCGGTCATCGGCGCGGACGTCACGGAGGTCGCGGCGACCGTCCTGGACCGGATGCTCTCGGCCGGCGGCGAGCTGGTCACCCTCGTCCTCGGCGACGAGGCGCCCGGGACCGTCGCCGAACACCTGGAGGCCCGGGTCCGCGAGGCGTACCTCGCGGTCGACACCGTGGTCCACCGGGGCGGCCGGCAGGGGGCGCTGCTGCTGGTCGGCGTGGAGTAGTACGGCGCTCCCCGCGACCGTTGTCAGTGGCGTGGTGTGCAATGGATCTCGTGCCCGCACTGCGAGAACCCCTGAAGAAGGTCCTCGGCCCCGCCACCGCGAAGGTGATGGCCGAGCACCTCGGCCTGCACACCGTCGGCGACCTCCTCCACCACTACCCCCGCAGATACGAGGAGCGCGGCCAGCTCACCCACCTCGCCGACCTGCCCATGGACGAGCACGTCACGGTGGTGGCCCAGGTCGCCGACGCCCGGCTGCACACCTTCGCCTCGTCCAGGGCCCCGCGCGGCAAGGGACAGCGCCTGGAGGTGACCATCACGGACGGCAGCGGCCGCCTCCAACTGGTCTTCTTCGGCAACGGCGTCCACAAGCCCCACAAGGAACTCCTGCCGGGCACCCGCGCGATGTTCGCGGGCAAGGTCTCCGTCTTCAACCGCCGCCTGCAACTGGCCCATCCGGCGTACGAGTTGCTGCGCGCCGACGGTGACGACGAAGCGGGCGAGAGCGTCGAGTCCTGGGCCGGCGCCCTCATCCCCCTCTACCCGGCCACCGCCAAACTGGAGTCCTGGAAGATCGGCAAGGCGATCCAGACGGTGCTGCCGAGCGCCCAGGAGGCCGTCGACCCCCTCCCCGGCTCCCTGCGCGAGGGCCGGGGCCTGGTCTCCCTGCCCGAGGCCCTCCTCAAGATCCACCGCCCGCACACCAAGGCCGACATCGAGGACGCCCGCGCCCGCCTGAAGTGGGACGAGGCCTTCGTCCTCCAGGTCGCCCTGGCCCGCCGTCGGCACGCCGAGAACCAACTCCCCGCCGTTCCCCGCAAACCCGTCCCGGACGGCCTGCTCACCGCCTTCGACGACCGCCTCCCCTTCACGCTCACCGACGGCCAGCAGAAGGTCTCCCGCGAGATCTTCGACGACCTCGCCACCGACCACCCGATGCACCGACTGCTCCAGGGGGAGGTGGGGTCGGGGAAGGCTCAGCCTCTGGACTCCCTGGTCCTGACACCGTCGGGATTTCGCCGGATGGGGGACCTGCGGACCGGTGACGAGGTGGTGGTACCGGACGGGGAGATCGCTTTGATCGACGGCGTCTTCCCCCAGGGAGAGCGCGATGTCTGGCGCCTCGTGCTGTCGGACGGAAGCTCCGTCGAGTGTGACGACGAGCACCTGTGGATCGTCGGCACGAGTTGCGGCTGGCACCGCGGTCAGGCACCCAAGGTCATGACGACCCGGGAGATTCGTCTGGACACCTACAAGGCCGACGGATCCTCGAAGTGGTACCTCCCTGCCGCGACCCCGGTGGACCTCGGCGGCGACCATTCGCTGCCCCTGGACCCGTACCTCTTCGGCCTCCTCCTGGGAGACGGCTCCTTCCGGCACAACCTGCGCCTGTCCACCATCGACGACGAAATCCGGGACGCCGTTGCGCTTTCCGTGGCGCCCGGATGCCTGCTGACGCCGGTGAAGGGATCCCGCTGCGACTACACGATCCAGCTCGCCCAGCGTGCGGGAGGCGTCCGGAATCCTGTGATCCAGGCCCTGCGGGACTTGGGTCTGTGGGGCGAGACGTCGCACGGGAAGTTCGTTCCCGACATGTTCAAGAACACGTCGGTCAAGAACCGCCTCGCTCTGCTGCAAGGGCTCCTGGACACGGACGGCACCATCCACGCGGACGGCATGAGCATGTCGCTCTGCTCCGCTTCCCGGCGACTGGCGGACGATGTCGCCTGGCTCGTGCGTTCTCTGGGCGGTCGCGCGCGAGTACTGCCGAAGAAGGACGCCTTCAACGTGTCGGTGGCGTTGCCCGAGGAGTACGTCCCGTTCAGGCTGACCCGCAAGGCGGAGCGTGTGCGTACCCGGCCGAAGTACAACACCTTCCGGCGGGGGATCCGCGCAGTCGAGTACGTGGGGCGCAAGCCCGTCCAGTGCATCAGCGTGGCCCACCCGAGTCACGCGTACGTGACCGACCATTTCACGGTCACCCACAACACCATGGTGGCCCTGCGCGCCATGCTCGCCGTCGTCGACGCGGGCGGGCAGGCCGTGATGCTCGCGCCCACCGAGGTGCTCGCGCAGCAGCATCACCGGTCGGTCGTCGAGATGATGGGGGAGCTGGCCGAGGGGGGCATGCTGGGCGGTGCCGAGCATGCCACCAAGGTGGTGCTGCTCACCGGGTCCATGGGCGCCGCCGCCCGGCGGCACGCCCTGCTCGACCTGGCCACCGGCGAGGCCGGCATCGTCATCGGCACGCACGCGCTGATCGAGGACAAGGTGCGCTTCCACGACCTCGGCCTGGTCGTCGTCGACGAACAGCACCGCTTCGGCGTCGAGCAGCGCGACGCCCTGCGCGGCAAGGGAAAACAGCCCCCGCACCTGCTCGTCATGACCGCCACCCCGATCCCGCGCACGGTCGCCATGACCGTCTTCGGCGACCTGGAGACCTCGGTCCTGGACCAGCTCCCGGCCGGCCGGTCCCCGATCGCCAGCCACGTCGTCCCGGCCGCCGACAAGCCCCACTTCCTCTCCCGGGCCTGGGAAAGGGTCCGGGAGGAGGTGTCCAACGGCCACCAGGCGTACGTCGTCTGCCCGCGCATCGGCGACGAGGAGGACGACCCCGGCAAGAAGGGCGCCCCTCGGAAGCCGCCGGAGGGCGACGCCGAGAAGCGGCCCCCGCTCGCCGTCCTCGACATCGCCGAGCAGCTGGCGAAGGGCGCCCTGCAGGGCCTCAGGGTCGAGATCCTGCACGGCCGTATGCAGCCCGACGACAAGGACGCGGTCATGCGCCGCTTCGCCGCCGGGGAGACCGACGTCCTGGTCGCCACGACCGTCATCGAGGTCGGCGTCAACGTCCCCAACGCCACCGCCATGGTGATCATGGACGCGGACCGCTTCGGCGTCTCCCAGCTGCACCAGCTGCGCGGCCGGGTCGGCCGCGGCTCCGCCGCCGGTCTGTGCCTGCTGGTCACCGAGATGCCCGAGGCGAGCGCGGCCCGCCAGCGGCTGAACGCGGTCGCGGGCACCCTCGACGGCTTCGAGCTCTCCCACATCGACCTCGAACAGCGCCGCGAGGGAGACGTCCTCGGCCAGGCCCAGTCCGGTGCCCGCACCTCCCTGCGGGTCCTCGCCGTCATCGAGGACGAGGAGATCATCGCGGAGGCACGGCAGGAGGCCGCGGCCCTGGTGGCCACCGACCCGGAGCTGACCGGCCTGCCCGGACTGAAGACGGCCTTGGAGGCACTCTTGGACGAGCAGAGGGAGCAGTACCTGGAAAAGGGCTGAGCACCACGGCACCACCCACCCAGGGACGCGGGGCCGTGCCGATGCGCGGCTCCGCCGCGTGGGCGCGACCAGCCACACTGAAGGGGAAGCCGTCTACGACAGAGGACCTCAGATGACCCGAGTGATCGCCGGCAAAGCCGGCGGACGCCGCCTGGCCGTCCCGCGGGGAACCGGCACCCGCCCCACCTCCGACCGCGCGCGCGAGGGACTCTTCTCCACGTGGCAGTCCCTGCTCGGCGGCCCGCTGGACGGCGAGCGCGTCCTCGACCTGTACGCCGGTTCCGGCGCCGTCGGCCTGGAGGCGCTGTCCCGGGGCGCGGGACACGTCCTGCTCGTCGAGGCCGACGCCCGCGCCGCCCGCACCGTCCGGGAGAACGTCAAGACGCTCGGCCTGCCCGGCGCCGAGGTCCGGGCGGGCAAGGCGGAGCAGACCATCCGCACCCCCGCCCCCGGGGAGCCGTACGACATCGTCTTCCTGGACCCGCCGTACGCCGTCTCCGACGACGATCTTCGGGAGATCCTGCTCACACTCCGTTCGGAAGGCTGGCTCGCCGGGGAAGCGCTCGTCACCGTGGAGCGCAGCACCAGAGGCGGGGAATTCGGCTGGCCGGACGGCTTCGAGGCGATCCGTGCCCGCCGCTACGGCGAGGGAACGTTTTGGTACGGTCGCGCCGCCTCTACGTGCGAAGACGCACGATGACCGGACCGGAGAGCGAGGGAATTCAAGTGCGCCGTGCCGTCTGTCCCGGGTCGTTCGACCCGATCACCAACGGGCACCTCGACATCATCGGCCGGGCCTCCAGCCTCTACGACGAGGTCTACGTCGCCGTGATGATCAACCAGGCGAAGAAGGGCCTGTTCGAGATCGAGGAGCGCATCGACCTCATCCGCCAGGTCACCGCCGAGTACGGCAACGTGCGCGTGGAGTCCTTCCACGGCCTCCTCGTCGACTTCTGCAAGCAGCGCGACATCCCGGCCATCGTCAAGGGCCTGCGCGCGGTCAGCGACTTCGACTACGAACTGCAGATGGCCCAGATGAACAACGGCCTCTCGGGCGTGGAGACCCTCTTCATCCCCACCAACCCCACCTACAGCTTCCTGTCGTCCTCCCTGGTCAAGGAGGTCGCGACCTGGGGCGGCGACGTGTCCCACCTGGTGCCGCCACTGGTCCTCGACGTCCTTTCCGAGCGCCTGAAGAAGCACTGAACCGCCGGCCGTACCGCCTCCGGAGACTGACAATCCGTCACCCGGTGTCCCCCGGACACCCCAGGGTCGTACAGTCGTCCCGTCCGTCTCCAACACAGCTGTAGAGAGTGGCGAGCACACGGTGGACGTCCAGAAGAAGCTCGACGAGATCACCGCGATGGTCTCCGGGGCCCGCGCCATGCCCATGTCGGCCTCGTGCGTGGTCAACCGCGCGGAACTGCTCGCCACGCTGGAGGAGCTGCGCGCCGAGCTGCCCGGCTCGCTCGCCCAGGCCCAGGAACTGCTCGGCGGCCGGGAGCAGATGGTCGCGCAGGCCCGCCAGGAGGCCGACCGGATCATCGAGACCGCGCACGCCGAGCGGGGCTCCCTGATCGCCGACACCGAGGTCGCCCGCCGCTCCCAGGCCGAGGCCGACCGGATCCTCACCGAGGCCCGCCAGGAGGCCGAGGAGGTCCGCGCGGAGGCCGACGACTACGTCGACTCCAAGCTCGCCAACTTCGAGGTCGTCCTCACCAAGACCCTCGGCTCGGTGGGCCGCGGCCGCGAGAAGTTGCTCGGCACCGGACCCGGCCTCGACGAGAACGGCTACGAGGACGAGGACGCCCCCGAGCGCAGCCACGACCCGGAGACCCTGCGCCGCGACGCCGACGCCTACGTCGACACCAAGCTCGGCGCCTTCGAGGCGGTGCTGGCCAAGACCCTGGACGCGGTCGGCCGGGGCCGCCAGAAGCTGCACGGCCGGATCGCCACCGACGACCTCGGTGCCCTCGCCGACGACTCCACCACCGTCCAGCACTCCAGCGACGCCGACTACCTGGCCGGCCTCGCGGCCCTCTCGGACGCCCCCGCCGAGCAGCCCCGGCAGCCCGGGTACGGCGAGCCGCGGCCTGCTGCGGCCCAGGTCCCGGACCAGGCCGTGCCGGACATGCCCACGCAGGAGCCGGCCTACGGCTACGCGCAGCAGCAGCCCGATCCGTACGCCGCCTACCAGCAGGCCTACGGCGCCGGTCAGGACGCGTACGGCTACCAGCAGCAGCCCGGCGACCCGTACGCCTACCAGGGCTACGACGCCCAGCAGCAGGCCTACGACCCTCAGCACGGCTACGCCCAGCCCCAGCAACCGCAGCAGCCCCAGCAGCCCCCGCAGGTCCAGCCGCAGGCGCTCGACGAGACCAGCCTCTTCGACACCAGCATGATCAGCGCCGAACAGCTGCGGGCCTACGAGCAGGGCCGCGGAGTCTAGGGCCGTCCCACGGGCCCCACAGGTCCGGATTGGGCCGTGAGCGAATGGTCCAGTATCCTGGCTCTTCGGTCGCGCGTACGTCCGCGATCGCTGCTGCCCTGGAAACACCGGAGGGCGGCATCCCCGAGCTACGAAGACCGAAAGCAGGAATGGTTCTGAACGCGCGCCTCGACCACCGCGACCCTCTCGTGTTCGACACACACGAGCTGGGACGGCGGCCCGGTGCGCTCCAGCGCCTGACCCGCACGGTCGACGCTCCCAAGGACTTCGGTGTCCAGGGAGTCATCGGAGTGCCGGAAGGCGCTCCGGTGGAACTCGATCTCCGACTCGAGTCGGTCATGGAAGGGGTGCTCGTCACAGGCACCGCCCGTGCCACGGCCGAGGGGGAGTGCGTAAGGTGTCTGGAGCCGCTTGAGCAGCAGCTCGCAGCGGACTTCCAGGAGTTGTTCTCGTACCCTGACGCCGACGACCGGGGCCGCCCTGCGGCGGAACCGGGCGACGACGCCGAGGACGACGAGGACAGGCTCTTCGTCGAGGACGGTCTGATCGGCCTCGAACCCGTGCTGCGCGACGCGGTGGTGCTCGCACTGCCGATGCAGCCGGTGTGCCGGGAGGACTGCCCGGGTCTGTGCTCCGAGTGCGGAGCACGCCTGGCGGACGACCCGGACCACCACCACGACGCCGTCGACATTCGTTGGGCGGCTTTGCAGGGACTCGCCGGTTCACTCGGAGACGGCGAGAAGGACGAGATGAGCGGCGACGGGCCAGATTCCGCGGACGCCGCCGAGAAGCAGGAGAAGTAGCCGTGGCTGTTCCGAAGCGGAAGATGTCGCGCAGCAACACGCGCCACCGCCGGTCGCAGTGGAAGGCTGCGGTCCCCACCCTGGTTGCGTGCGAGCGCTGCCACGAGCCCAAGCAGCAGCACATCGCGTGCCCGTCTTGCGGCACTTACAACAAGCGCCAGGTCCTCGAGGTCTGAGCGGCTGGTGAGAGGCACTGTGTCAGTCCCCAAGAAGGCGGAAGACGCCAAGGCGGACCCACCCGCCAAGAAGAAGGCGGACACCCAGGCCTCGTCCCACACGCTTCTGGAAGGGCGGCTCGGCTACCAGCTCGAGTCCGCCCTTCTGGTGCGTGCACTGACCCACCGTTCCTACGCGTACGAGAACGGCGGTCTGCCGACGAACGAGCGGCTGGAGTTCCTCGGTGACTCCGTCCTCGGCCTCGTCGTCACGGACACGCTGTACCGCACCCACCCCGACCTGCCCGAAGGCCAGCTGGCCAAGTTGCGGGCCGCGGTGGTCAACTCGCGTGCGCTGGCGGAGGTGGGCCGCGGGCTCGAACTGGGCTCCTTCATCCGGCTCGGCCGCGGTGAAGAGGGCACGGGCGGCCGGGACAAGGCGTCCATCCTCGCCGACACCCTCGAAGCGGTGATCGGCGCGGTCTATCTCGACCAGGGCCTCGACGCGGCCTCCGAACTGGTGCACCGCCTGTTCGACCCGCTGATCGAGAAGTCCTCCAACCTCGGTGCCGGCCTGGACTGGAAGACCAGCCTCCAGGAACTCACCGCGACCGAAGGACTCGGTGTCCCCGAGTACCTGGTCACGGAGACCGGCCCGGACCACGAGAAGACCTTCACTGCTGCCGCCCGCGTCGGAGGCGTCTCGTACGGCACCGGCACCGGCCGCAGCAAGAAGGAGGCGGAGCAGCAGGCCGCGGAATCCGCGTGGCGGTCCATCCGGGCCGCGGCGGACGAGCGTGCCAAGGCGACGGCGAACGCCGTCGACGTGGACCCCGACGAGGCGTCCGCCTCCGCCTGACCAACCACCGCACGGCCCGAACGCCCGCCCCGCCTCCGGGGCGGGCGTTCGGCTCGTCGTCCGACCACCGGCCCGGCCCGCCGGCCCGCCCGAGGGGATGCCATGCCCGAGTTGCCCGAGGTGGAGGTCGTCCGGCGCGGCCTGGAGCGCTGGGTCGCCCACCGCACCGTCGCCGACGCCGAGGTACTGCACCCGCGCGCCGTACGCCGGCACATCGCCGGGCCCGACGACTTCGCCGACCGGCTGAAGGGGCACCGCTTCGGCACCGCCGCCCGGCGCGGCAAGTACCTGTGGCTGCCGCTGGCGGACACCGGCCAGGCGGTCCTGGCCCACCTCGGCATGAGCGGCCAGCTGCTGGTCCAGCCGCACGAGGCACCGGCCGAGAAGCACCTGCGCATCCGCGTCCGCTTCGCCGACGACCTCTCCACCGAACTCCGCTTCGTCGACCAGCGCACCTTCGGCGGCCTGTCGCTGCACGACACGTCCCCCGACGGCCTGCCCGACGTCATCGCGCACATCGCCCGCGACCCGCTGGACCCCCTCTTCGACGACGAGGCCTTCCACCTCGCCCTGCGCCGCAAGCGCACCACGGTCAAGCGGGCCCTGCTCGACCAGTCCCTGATCAGCGGCGTCGGCAACATCTACGCCGACGAGGCGCTGTGGCGCTCCCGCCTGCACTACGAACGCCCCACGGCCACCTTCACCCGCCCCCGCACCACGGAACTCCTCGGTCACGTCCGGGACGTGATGAACGCGGCCCTCGCCGTGGGCGGCACCAGCTTCGACAGCCTGTACGTCAACGTCAACGGCGAGTCCGGCTACTTCGACCGCTCGCTCGACGCGTACGGCCGCGAGGGCCTGCCCTGCCGCCGCTGCGCCACACCCATGCGCCGCCGTCCCTGGATGAACCGCTCCAGCTACTTCTGCCCGAAGTGCCAGCGCCCGCCCCGGGTCACGCCGTAGGCATCCGCTGCGTGTCGTAGCGCTGGCGCGACGCCAGCACCTCGTCCATCCGTCCCTCCAGGCACTGGATGAGCGCGATCAGCCGCTGCGCCACCTCGCGGCCCGAGGCCGTGAGGTCGTAGTCCACGCGGGGCGGGTTGGTGTGCTGCGCCTCGCGGTGCACCAGACCGTCGCGCTCCAGCGCGTGCAGGGTCTGGGCCAGCATCTTCTCGCTCACGCCGTCGACACGGCGGCGCAGCTCGTTGAACCGGAAGGAACCCTCGTACAGCGCGCCGAGCGTCAGCGCCCCCCAGCGCCCGGTGACGTGCTCCAGCGTGCCGCGCGAGGGACAGCCCCGGGCGAACACGTCGTACGCCGGCTCCTGCTCAGCCGTGCGCTCCTGCGTGGTCGACATGCACCAAGCGTACGTGAGCACAGCGCTGTCCCGCAGAGTGCGCTGCGTCGTGCACAGCGAGGATCGTGCACAGCGGGGTAGAAGCCCTTCGACACGGAGGAGGCATCATGGACCGGCGCAGACTCCTGGCCTGGCCGCACCGCAGTCCGACGGCGGCATTCGTGATCGCTGCGCTGTGGGCTGCGACAGCCGTCCTGTGGCTGGTCAACCGCCCGGACTCAGGTGGCTCGCTGGTACTCGCGGTCTGCGCCGGCGCCTCCGCGCCGGTGTGGACCGCCCTGGGGGTCCAACGTCTCCGGGCGAAACGGAACGTCGGCGATCAGTAGCCGAAGTTCTGCGTCCACCACGGTCCGCCGGAGCCGAAGTGGACTCCGACGCCGAGGGTCTGGAAGTCGCAGTTCAGTATGTTGGCGCGGTGGCCGGGGCTGTCCATCCAGGCGTCCATCACGGCCTGTGGGTCGGTCTGGCCGCGGGCTATGTTCTCGCCGCCGAGGTTGCTGATGCCCGCCGCCGCCGCCCGGTCCCACGGGGTCGCGCCGCCGGGGTCGGTGTGGTCGAAGAAGCCCTCCGTGGCCATGGCCTTGCTGAAACCCTCGGCCAGTTCGCGCAGGGCGCTGTTCGCGGCCACCGGGCTGCAGCCGGCCTTGGCCCGCTCGTCGTTGACCAGCTTGAGCACCTGGGCCTGGGCGAGGGTCTCCTCCGACACGGCGGCCGGCGCGCTGGGCGGCGCGGGCTCCTCGGCGGCCGGGCGCGAGGGCGTGGGCTTCGGCTCGGCGCTCGGGGTCGTCTCCGGCTTCTTCGTCTTCGACGGGGTCTCGGCCGGGGCCGCCGGCTTCGAGGCCGAGGGGGAGGCCGTGGACGGCGCGGGGGACGGGGTGTCCTTGGACGACGCGGAGCCGGACGGCGACGACGGCGACGAGGACCGGTCGGCGCCGCGGCTCGTGGAGCCGTCGCCGCCGCGGCCGGTGTCGGCGCTGCCGGAGGTGCCGCCCTGCTCGCTCGGGCCGTTCGTCGGGGTGTCCCGGGCCTGCACCCGGTCGCCCCCGCCGCTGCCCCCGCCGATCCGGTAGTTGTCGAGGCCCGGCACCGCGCCCGTGGCCACCGCCACGGTGCCGATGGCGACCGCGGCGGAGACACCGAGCAGCCCGGTGCGGACCGGGGTGGCGGCCTTCTTCCGGCGTCTGCGGTGGCCTCCCGCGGGCTGCGGGCCGTCCTCGGGGGCGTATCCGTCACTGGGGAAGGCGACCGTGCGGGCGGCCCGCGGGCCCTCGCCGTCGGGGTCGTCCGCGTACAGGTAGGCGTCGCTCCTGGCGCGGACCTCGGCGTACGCCTCGGGGTTCAGGTAGGGCGCGATCCCCATGGTCGGGCGGTCGCCCGCGTCCGGCGTCCGCGCGTCGCGTCCCGCCGTACCGTCCGGCTGATGGTCCCCCGTGGCGCGGCCCGTGGCGGCGCGGCCGGCGGCGGAGCGTCGGTGGCGTCCCATGTCCTGGCCTTCCTCGTCCCCGTCGTCCCGGGCGACGCGTCCTCACGATCAACACCGAACTCACACCTTCGGGTGAGTTTCAGATGAGATTCATTGGACCGGGACGGTACCGCATGGCGCGAGGGGGTGAAGTGTCCGGCGGGACATTGACTGGTTAGGTTGCAGTCATGAGCGAGGATGTACGACTGGTCGCGTGGGTGCGCGGACAGGTCCAGGGCGTCGGTTTCCGCTGGTTCACGCGGGCCCGGGCGCTGGAACTCGGCGGCATGAGTGGTTTTGCTCTCAATCTGGCCGACGGGCGCGTCCAGGTCGTCGCCGAGGGCCCGCGGGAGCGCTGCGAAGGGCTCCTCGACTGGCTGCACGGCGACGACACGCCCGGACGCGTGGACGGCGTCACCGAGATCTGGGACACACCTCGCGGCGGCTACGACGGCTTCGCCATCCGCTGACACCGCGCCGTCCGAGATCTCCCCGATGCCCGCTCCGGCCCTCCCCGCAGGGGTGGCCGGAGCGAAAACGGGCAGGTGGTTGCCAAGGGACGGCCCGTCGTGGGAGGCTCCGCAACCAGAAAGATCGCCACGCCCCGAGGGGTCCGCAGGAGTCGCAGCGTCGCCGCTTCCCGGCCGCATGCCCCCGGACGCCCGTCGATACGGGGCGTGATCGTGTTGACCGTCAAACTTTTTGGTGAGACGCTGAAAGCCCCGCGCACCTTAGCTGTTTGGCATGGTTGAACGGCAGTAAAAACTCCAAAGTGCCAAGCACCGCGGGTGCGAATCCCTCACGACCCACACCGCTTCGGTCGGTCACTCATTGTGGAGGACCATCCATCATGGCAAAGGCGCTTCTCGGTTACGTCGGCGGCTCCGACCCTCGACTCCTCGCTGAGATGCGACGGCTCCAGCAGCGCGTCCAGGACCTGGAATCCGAGCTCGGACGAATCCAGGCGGAGAACGACATGCTGGCGGCTGCCGCTTCTCACGACAGGATCATGGAGAGCGTTGACGCACACCAGGCGGAGCCTGCGCTCACCTGATCACTGCATCGCTCCACGCACGGCACGCAGTGGTCGGGCCCGCCCGTACAACCGCTAGGTGTCAGAGTCTGCAAGGGACGCTTCGGCGTCCCTTCTTTCTTTCCTGCCCCCGTCCCAGCGCCGCGTCCGACCGGACTTCCCTGCCCCGCGCATCCTTTCACCCTCTTCAACGTCTGATGTGCCCTGCACGTTCACGGGCGAAACCGCGGGGGTTCACCGGTTCATGGAGTGAGACACCCCCGAAAGGTAGAGTCCGGCGGCGTGCACCTGAAGGCCCTGACCCTGCGCGGGTTCAAATCGTTCGCCTCGGCGACCACGCTCCGGTTCGAGCCCGGCATCACCTGCGTCGTCGGACCGAACGGCTCGGGCAAGTCCAACGTCGTGGACGCGCTCAGCTGGGTCATGGGCGAACAGGGCGCCAAGTCGCTGCGCGGCGGCAAGATGGAGGACGTCATCTTCGCCGGCACCACCGGCCGCCCGCCGCTCGGCCGGGCCGAGGTGTCGCTGACCATCGACAACTCCGACGGTGCGCTGCCCATCGAGTACGCCGAGGTCACCATCACGCGGATCATGTTCCGCAACGGCGGCAGCGAGTACCAGATCAACGGCGACACCTGCCGCCTCCTGGACATCCAGGAACTCCTGTCCGACTCCGGCATCGGCCGGGAGATGCACGTCATCGTCGGTCAGGGCCAGCTCGACTCCGTCCTGCACGCCGACCCCATGGGCCGCCGCGCGTTCATCGAGGAGGCCGCGGGCGTCCTCAAGCACCGCAAGCGCAAGGAGAAGGCGCTCAGGAAACTGGACGCGATGCAGGCCAACCTCGCGCGCGTGCAGGACCTCACCGACGAGCTGCGGCGCCAGCTCAAGCCGCTGGGCCGGCAGGCCGCGGTGGCACGGCGGGCCGCCGTCATCCAGGCCGACCTGCGGGACGCGCGCCTCAGGCTGCTCGCCGACGACCTGGTACGCCTGCGCGAGGCGCTCCAGGCCGAGATCGCCGACGAGGCCGCGCTCAAGGAGCGCAAGGAGGCCGCCGAACGGGAACTGGGCAAGGCGCTGCGCCGCGAGGCCGACCTGGAGGACGAGGTCCGCCGGCTGACCCCGCGCCTCCAGCGCGCCCAGCAGACCTGGTACGAGCTGTCGCAGCTCGCCGAGCGGGTGCGCGGCACCGTCTCGCTGGCCGAGGCGCGGGTGAAGAGCGCCACCTCCGCACCTCCCGAGGAGCGCCGCGGCCGCGACCCCGAGGAACTGGAGCGCGAGGCCGCCCGCGTCCGCGAGCAGGAGGCGGAACTCGAGGCGGCCCTGGAGGCGGCCGAGCACGCCCTGGAGGACACCGTCGCCCACCGCGCGGACCTCGAACGCGAGCTGGCCCAGGAGGAGCGCCGCCTCAAGGACGCCGCGCGGGCGATCGCCGACCGCCGTGAGGGGCTGGCCCGGCTCAGCGGTCAGGTCGGCGCCGCACGTTCGCGCGCCGCCTCGGCGCAGGCCGAGATCGAGCGGCTGGCCGAGGCCAGGGACGAGTCCCGGGAACGCGCCGCCGCCGCCCAGGAGGAGTACGAGACGCTCCAGGCCGAGGTCGACGGCCTCGACGCCGACGACCAGGAACTCGCCGAGCGGCACGATGCCGCGGGGCGCGGGCTGGCCGAGGCGGAGGCCGCGCTCGGTGCCGCCCGTGAGGCGGCCACCGTGGCGGAGCGCGAGCGCGCGGCCACGCGGGCCCGCCACGAGGCCCTGGCCCTCGGGCTGCGCCGCAAGGACGGCACCGGTGCGGTGCTCGCCGCCAAGGACCGGCTCACCGGCCTGCTGGGCCCGGCCGCCGAGCTGCTCACCGTGACGCCCGGTCACGAGGTGGCCCTGGCCGCCGCCTTCGGCGTCGCCGCCGACGCCCTCGCGGTCACCTCCCCGGCGGCCGCCGCCGATGCCATCCGCCTGCTGCGCAAGCAGGACGCCGGCCGGGCCGCCCTGCTGCTCGCCGGCGGCCCCGACGACGTACCGGACGAACCGCGCGCCGACGGGGCACCGTACGCCGCCGACCTCGTCCGGGGCCCGTCGGACCTGATGCCCGCGGTGCGGCGGCTGCTGCGGGGGATCGTCGTCGTCGCCACCCTGGAGGACGCCGAGGACCTCGTCTACGCCCGCCCCGGGCTGACCGCCGTGACGGCCGACGGCGACCTGCTCGGCGCGCACTTCGCGCAGGGCGGGTCGGCCGGGGCGCCCAGCCTCCTGGAGGTGCAGGCGTCCGTCGACCGGGCCGCCGCCGAGCTGGAGGAGCTGGCCGTGCGGTGCGAGGAGCTGGCCGGGGCCCAGGAGGCGGCCGTCGCCCGGCGCCGGGAGTGCGCGGGGCTCGTCGAGGAGCTGGGGGAGCGGCGCCGGGCGGCCGACCGGGAGAAGTCGTCCGTCGCGCAGCAGTTGGGCCGGCTCGCGGGCCAGGCGCGCGGCGCCGCCGGTGAGGCGGAACGGTCCACCGCGGCGGCGGCGCGGGCGCAGGAGGCGCTGGACAAGGCGCTGATGGAGGCTGAGGAGCTGGCCGAGAGGCTTGCGGTGGCCGAGGAGATGCCGGCCGAGGAGGAGCCCGACACCTCCGCGCGCGACCGGCTCGCCGCCGACGGCGCCAACGCCCGTCAGACCGAGATGGAGGCCCGCCTCCAGGTCCGCACCCACGAGGAGCGGGTCAAGGGCCTCGCCGGACGGGCCGACTCCCTGGACCGGGCGGCCCGCGCCGAACGCGAGGCACGCGCCCGTGCCGAACAGCGCCGGGCCCGGCTGCGGCACGAGGCGGCGGTCGCCGAGGCGGTCGCCGCCGGCGCCCGGCAACTCCTCGCCCACGTCGAGGTCTCGCTGACCCGCGCCGGCGAGGAGCGCACCGCCGCCGAGGCGGCCAAGGCCCGGCGCGAGCAGGAACTGACCGCCGAGCGCACCGCGGGACGCGACCTCAAGGCGGAGCTGGACAAGTTGACGGATTCGGTGCACCGCGGGGAGGTACTCGGCGCCGAGAAGCGGCTGCGCATCGAGCAGCTGGAGACCAAGGCGCTGGAGGAACTCGGTGTGGAACCGGCGGGGCTGGCGGCCGAGTACGGCCCCCATCAGCAGGTGCCGCCCTCGCCCCCCGCCGAGGGCGAGGAACTGCCGGAGGACCCCGGGCATCCGCGCAACCGCCCGCGCCCCTTCGTCCGTTCCGAGCAGGAGAAGCGCCTGCGGGCCGCCGAGCGCGCCTACCAGCAGCTGGGCAAGGTCAACCCGCTGGCCCTGGAGGAGTTCGCGGCGCTGGAGGAGCGGCACCAGTTCCTCAGCGAGCAACTGGAAGACCTGAAGAAGACCCGCGCCGACCTGCTCCAGGTCGTCAAGGAGGTCGACGAACGCGTCGAACAGGTCTTCACCGAGGCGTTCCGGGACACGGCCCGGGAGTTCGAGGGCGTCTTCAGCAGGCTCTTCCCGGGCGGTGACGGGCGGTTGATCCTCACCGACCCCGACAACATGCTGACCACGGGAGTGGACGTCGAGGCCCGGCCGCCGGGGAAGAAGGTCAAGCGGCTCTCGCTGCTCTCCGGCGGGGAGCGTTCGCTGACGGCGGTGGCGATGCTGGTGTCGATCTTCAAGGCGCGGCCCAGCCCGTTCTACGTCATGGACGAGGTCGAGGCGGCGCTCGACGACACCAACCTCCAGCGGCTGATCCGGATCATGCAGGAGCTGCAGGAGGCCTCGCAGCTGATCGTCATCACGCACCAGAAGCGGACGATGGAGGTCGCCGACGCGCTGTATGGCGTGTCCATGCAAGGCGATGGTGTGTCGAAGGTCATCAGCCAGCGACTGCGCCAGTCCTGACCTCAATTGCTTCAACTCTTGAACACATAGGTCCTTGAGGCATCTAGAAACTCACAGCACTCGACCTATTGACTTCGATACTTGAAGGCATAGTCTCTGCAACGTTGCTTTTACCTTCAGGTTCCTTTCAGGGTGCCGAAGGCGATCCACCCCGGCGGCGTTGCCGGTAGCCCGAGGAGTACACGTGTCCCGCACAGCGCAGGCAGCCAGTTCAGAAGCCAGGAGGGCTCATCCCGAGCATCTCGGGCGGGTCGTCTTCATCACGGCGGCGGCCGCGATGGGCGGTTTCCTCTTCGGCTACGACAGTTCCGTGATCAACGGTGCCGTCGAGGCCATCCGCGACCGTTACGACGTCGGATCCGCGGTACTGGCCCAGGTCATCGCCGTCGCGCTGATCGGCTGTGCCATCGGCGCCGCCACGGCCGGCCGGATCGCGGACCGGATCGGCCGTATCCGCTGCATGCAGATCGCGGCGGTCCTCTTCACCGTCAGTGCCGTCGGCTCCGCGCTGCCCTTCGCGCTGTGGGACCTCGCCATGTGGCGCGTCATCGGCGGCTTCGCCATCGGCATGGCCTCCGTGATCGGCCCCGCCTACATCGCCGAGGTCTCCCCGCCCGCCTACCGCGGCCGGCTCGCCTCCTTCCAGCAGGCCGCCATCGTCTTCGGCATCGCGGTCTCGCAGCTGGTCAACTGGGGTCTGCTGAACGCCGCAGGCGGCGACCAGCGCGGTGAGCTGATGGGCCTGGAGGCCTGGCAGGTCATGCTCGGCATCATGGTCGTCCCGGCGATCGTCTACGGCCTGCTCTCCTTTGCCATCCCGGAGTCCCCGCGGTTCCTGGTCTCCGTCGGCAAGCACGAGCGCGCCAAGGAGATCCTCCGGGAGGTCGAGGGCAAGGACGTGGACTTCGATGCCCGCGTCGCCGAGATCGAGCACGCGATGCACCGTGAGGAGAAGTCCTCCTTCAAGGACCTGCTCGGCGGGAGCTTCTTCTTCAAGCCGATCGTCTGGATCGGTATCGGCCTGTCGGTCTTCCAGCAGTTCGTCGGCATCAACGTCGCCTTCTACTACTCGTCGACGCTGTGGCAGTCGGTCGGCGTCGACCCGACGCAGTCGTTCTTCTACTCGTTCACGACCTCGATCATCAACATCGTCGGCACCGTGATCGCGATGATCTTCGTGGACCGCGTCGGCCGCAAGCCGCTCGCCCTCATCGGCTCGGTCGGCATGGTGATCGCGCTGGCGCTGGAGGCCTGGGCCTTCTCCTCCGACCTCGTCGACGGCACGCTCCCGGCCACCCAGGGCTGGATCGCCCTGATCGCCGCCCACCTGTTCGTGCTCTTCTTCGCCCTGTCCTGGGGTGTGGTCGTCTGGGTCTTCCTCGGCGAGATGTTCCCCAACCGCATCCGCGCCGCCGCGCTGGGCGTGGCCGCCTCCGCGCAGTGGATCGCCAACTGGGCCATCACGGCGAGCTTCCCGTCGCTGGCCGACTGGAACCTGTCCGGCACGTACGTGATCTACACGATCTTCGCCGCGCTCTCCATCCCGTTCGTCCTGAAGTTCGTGAAGGAGACGAAGGGCAAGGCCCTGGAGGAGATGGGCTGACCGCCCCGCCCCGCCCCGAACCCGGGGAGAAGGGCCAAGTCCCCGCTGCCCCTCTCCCCGTACTGTCCGCCGCCCCCGGCCCGCGCATCCCGCCCGGACCGGGGGCGGCGGTCTGCCGTGTCCGTGGCCGGTCGGGGGGGGGAGCGGGTCCGCCGGCGGCCTGGGGGCGGGGGCGGGTGGCCGGGTCTGTGGTGTGCGGTTCGTGTGGAGTGGCGACCGGGCGCACGAGGGTCTGTGGGTGAAGCGGTGGCTGGGCAGCGGCGGTGGTGTGCGGCGGTCCCCTCCGTGCCGTACGGGTGCGGCTGCCTACCGCGGGTTCCCCTGGTCGGGCGGCTGCCCTACCGGCAGCGCAGGCGCCGGTGTTCCGGGGCGGCGGTCTGTCGTGTCCGTGGCCGGTCGGGGGCCGGGTCTGCCGGCAGCCTGGGCGCGGGGGCGGGTGGCCGGGTCTGTGGTGTGCGGTCCGCGTCGAGTGGCACCGGGCCCACGAGGTCTGTGGGTGAAGCGGTGGCCGGGTGTCGGCGGTGTGTGCGGCGGTCCCGTCCGTGCGGTACGGGTGCGGCTGCCTAGCGCGGGTTCTCCTGGTCGGGCGGCTGCCTTACCGGCGGCGCAGGCGCCGGCGGTCCCTGCACCCTCCGGCCCGGGCGGCGTGGCGGCCCGGCCTGGGCGGGGCGGCCATCGGCATGCGCGGCGGGGACGGCAGCGCCCCCTCCGCCACGGGGACGGCAGCGCCCCCTCCACCACGGGGTGCAGGGGGCGCGGGCTCGTCCACGGGTGGGACGGGGTGTCAGACGGTCACGGACTCCGGCTGCTCGGTCCGGGCCGCCGCCTTCCCCGGGACGACCACCGCCGGCTTCGGCAGCACGACGTACAGCAGGCCGGAGATGACGACCGTGGCGACCCAGCCCAGGCCGTACTCGCCGATGACGTTGTTCGCGGCGAGGGGGCCGGTGAACCAGTCGGAGGTGGTGAACATCAGGCCCGCGGCCAGGCCCACCGCCCACGCGGCGACGGCCGCGGGGGAGAAGCCGCCGCGGTACCAGTAGGCGCTGGTCCGGCCGGTGTCGGCCAGGGCCTCGCCGTCGTACTCCTTGCGGCGCAGCATGTCCGCGCCGAAGACGCCGACCCACGCGGAGAAGGCGACCGCGAGCAGCGACAGGAAGGCGATGAAGGAGCCCATGAAGCTGGTCGCCACCAGCATCAGCACACCGCCGAAGATCAGCGAGATCACCGCGTTGACGGAGACCGCCCAATGACGCGGGACGGTGAAGCCCAGGGTCTGGGCCGTGAAGCCGGCCGAGTACATGGACATCGAGTTGATCAGCAGCATGCCGATCAGCGCGATGATCAGGTACGGCACCGCGATCCAGGTCGGCAGGATCTCGCCGAGGAAGGAGACCGGGTCGGCGGCCGATGCCAGGTCCGGCGTGGAGACGGCCATGATCATGCCCATCAGCACCATGGGCAGGACGACGATGCCGGCACCGCCGATGGTCACGCCCACGATCCCCTTCGAGGACGCCGTGCGCGGCAGGTAGCGCGTGAAGTCCGGGGCGGACGGGATCCAGCTGACGCCGCCGGCCGCGATCAGACCGACGCCGGTGATCATCGCGGCCACCGAACCGGCGGACCGGTCGAAGACCGCGGACCAGTCGGTGTCGACGACCAGGTAGCCGAGGACCAGCACCGAGAAGGCGCCGAAGAGGTACGTCGCGTACTTGTTGCACTTCTGGACCGCGTTGATTCCCAGCCCCGAGATCGCGAACGTCGCCACGACGAAGGCGAGCAGCGTCACCATGTCCAGCACGCTGTTGGCCCGCACGCCGAACACGATGTCCAGCACGGTGAGCACCGCGTACGCCCCGGTCACCGCGTTGATCGTCTCCCAGCCCCAGCGGGCGACCCAGATCAGCGAACCCGGCAGCAGATTGCCCCGCTGGCCGAACACGGCCCGCGACAGCGCCATCCCCGGAGCTCCGCCGCGCTTCCCGGCGATGCCGATCAGCCCGACCAGGCCGTACGACACGACCGGCGCGGCGGCCGCGACGACCAGGGCCTGCCAGAAGTTGAGCCGGTACGCCACGACGAGGCTCGCGCCCATCGTGAGCAGCAGCACGCTGATGTTGGCGCCGACCCAGGTCGGGAACAGCTCACGGGTCCGGGCGGTGCGCTCGTGGTCGGGCACCTGCTCGATGCCACGGGTTTCCAGGGCGCCTTCGTTCTCGGCGGTCTTGCTCATGTGGGGGGTCCGTGCCTCGATCGTGGGAGAAGAGGGGGCGGTCGGGACTCTACGCGCGTTGACGCAGCCTCCTCCATCGTACTTTGATCCGACTCCTGCCCTCCAGGGGCCTTTGTCCTTTGGAGGAAGCGACGAGTGGGGTGTCCCCGGGGTCCATGACTGATACTGGACGCGTTATGGAAATCGTCATCCTTGCTGTAGTCATCGCCGTGGTCGTGATCGGCGCGCTCGGCGGGCTGCTCGTGGGCTCGCGCCGCAAGAAGCAGCTGCCTCCGGCGCCGCCCACCACCCCCGACATCACCGCCCCTCCGGCCGAGCCGCACGTCGGCGACGAGGCCGAGACGCCGCGCGACGAAACGCGCCGGACGATAGAGGAGGTCGACCTCCCGGACGGCGGCACCGCCACCGTCGAGGAGCCGCCCGCCGTCGAAGAGCTCGAGATCCCGCAGATCGAGGTCCCCGAGCCCACCGCCGGCCGACTGGTCCGGCTCCGTGCCCGCCTCTCCCGCTCGCAGAACGCCCTCGGCAAGGGCCTGCTCACCCTGCTCTCGCGGGAGCACCTCGACGACGACACCTGGGAGGAGATCGAGGACACCCTGCTCACCGCCGACGTGGGCGTGCAGCCCACCCAGGAGCTGGTCGAGCGGCTGCGCGAGCGGGTGCGGGTGCTCGGCACCCGCACCCCCGACGAGCTGCGCGCCCTGCTGCGCGAGGAGCTGATCAACCTCGTCGGCCCCGACATGGACCGCGAGGTCAAGACCGAGCCGCCGAACAGCAAGCCCGGCATCGTGATGGTCGTCGGCGTCAACGGCACCGGCAAGACCACCACCACCGGCAAGCTCGCCCGCGTCCTGGTCGCCGACGGGCGCACCGTCGTCCTCGGCGCCGCCGACACCTTCCGTGCCGCCGCCGCGGACCAGCTCCAGACCTGGGGCGAGCGGGTCGGCGCGCACACCGTGCGCGGCCCGGAGGCCGGCGACCCGGCCTCCGTCGCCTTCGACGCGGTCAAGGAGGGCAAGGAGATGGGCTCGGACGTCGTGCTCATCGACACCGCCGGCCGCCTGCACACCAAGACCGGCCTCATGGACGAGCTGGGCAAGGTCAAGCGCGTCGTGGAGAAGCACGCCCCGCTGGACGAGGTGCTGCTCGTGCTCGACGCCACCACCGGGCAGAACGGTCTGATCCAGGCCCGGGTCTTCGCCGAGGTCGTCGACATCACCGGCATCGTGCTCACCAAGCTGGACGGCACGGCCAAGGGCGGCATCGTGGTCGCCGTGCAGCGCGAGCTGGGCGTGCCGGTCAAGCTGATCGGGCTCGGCGAGGGCGCGGACGACCTGGCGCCGTTCGAGCCCGCGGCCTTCGTGGACGCCCTCATCGGAGAGTGACCTCCCGCGCGACGCGACGAACCAGAGCGGACTCGGACGCACGTGAGCGCCCGCCCCCGGGATCATTCCGGGAGCGGGCGCTTCGGCGTATCGGGCTGGGGCTCGTCGCGGCAGGACGCGCGCTCGCGCCGTCGTAGGCGGGCCGGGCGCGTCGTGGCGGGCGGCCGGCCGGTCGCGTCGCCGTACGCGTCGCCGTACGGGCCTTCACGCAGGGGTGCGGTACGGGCCTTCGCGCGATGCGGCCGCACAGGCCTTCGCACAGGGTGACCGCACGGCCTCCGTGCCGGAGCGGCGGGCCGTCCGTCTACGCCCGCGAGCGGTGGGCCACGTACGCCAGCGTCCCCAGCAGCAGCCGGGCCGCCGGCGGCTTGGTGGCCGAGTCGAGGTCCGGGTGGCGCAGCCAGCGCACCGGGCCACGGCCCGCGCGGTCGGAGGGCGGGGCCGTGATGTACGTACCGGAACCGAGGCCGCGCAGGTCGAGGGTGGACGGGTCGTCCCAGCCCAGCCGGTAGAGCAGCCGGGGCAGTTCGGCGGCGGCGCCCGGGGCGACGAAGAAGTGGGCGCGGCCCTCGGGGGTCGCCGCGACCGGACCGAGCGGGAGGCCCATGCGCTCCAGCCGGGTCAGCGCCCGCAGCCCGGCGGCCTCGGCGACCTCGATCACGTCGAAGCTCCGCCCGACCGGCAGCATCACCGCGGCACCCGGGAACTGCGCCCAGGCCTCGGTCGCTCCGTCCAGGGTCGCCCCGGCCGGCACCCGGGGGGCGAAGTCCAGCGGATGCGCGCCCGGTGCCGGGCAGTCGGACCGTCCGCACGAGCAGGCCCCCGCCGCGGTCCGGGCGCCCGGCACGACGTCCCAGCCCCAGAGCCCGGTGAACTCGGCCACGACGGTGCACTCGGCGGCGCGGCCCCGGCGGCGCGCGCCGGACCGGGTCTCGCGCATGCCCCGACTGCTGCCGATGCCGATCGTGAAGCCCATGCCCCCTCCAACGGGTCCGACGCAGCGGCGGTTACGCAGCGGACGTGAAACGTGACTCTCTGCTTCCAACTCCCCAGTGCGGCGCGGTTCAGACAGCGTCCGGAAGCACTCCGGGGTGGTGTGCCCGACGGTGCACGCCCCGGTGTGCGCCCTTGCACCTACTCGCGGTTGGCCTATGTCAAGTGAATCGCGTACCGGCCGGGGGGAGTTCATTCGAAGGGGTGGCGAATGGTGGCGATTCCGCAATCGCCATGGCTGGGCGAGTGATCGTAGGACTACTTTGTGTGCATGGAGCCGTGGGGCACATGCACTTGTGGGTATGCCGGAGGCAACTCGGCTTTCCGTTCGAAGGGTGGCAACCACCGGACGGAGGGCCCCAACCACCGGCATTCTGATAGGGCTTGGCGCACTCGGCGACAGGTGGTCTCAGGGATGGGGGCGTTCCAGTGAGCGGCAACGGCGGAAGCGGTACGAGCGCGGGAAGCGCGTCGCACGCTGACAAGCGCCCGAACGAGCTGCTCACTTCGTGGTTCGCCCGCAGCGGCTGGTCCAAGGGCGAACTGGCCCGCCAGGTCAACCGCCGGGCCCGTCAGCTGGGCGCCGGCCACATCTCCACCGACACCTCCCGGGTGCGCCGCTGGCTGGACGGGGAGAATCCGCGCGAGCCGATCCCGCGGATCCTGTCCGAGCTGTTCTCCGAGCGCTTCGGTGTCGTCGTCTCCGTCGAGGACCTGGGCCTGCGCTCCACCCGCCCCACGCCCTCCGCGACCGGGGTCGACCTGCCCTGGACGGGCCCGCAGACCGTGGCCCTGCTCAGCGAGTTCTCGCGCAGCGACCTCATGCTGGCGCGGCGCGGCTTCCTCGGCAGCTCGCTGGCCCTCTCCGCGGGCCCGTCCCTCATCGAGCCCATGCAGCGCTGGCTCGTCCCCTCGCCCCCGGCCGGCCCGCCCGCCGGCCGCGAGCCCGCTCCCGCCTCCCGCGCGCGCGGCCGGCTCTCCCGCCCGGAGCTGGAGCTGCTGGAGTCCACCGCCGTGATGTTCCGCCGCTGGGACGCCCAGTGCGGCGGCGGCCTGCGCCGCAAGGCGGTGGTCGGCCAGCTGCACGAGGTGACCGACCTGCTCCAGGAACCCCAGACCGAGACCACCCGCGCCAAGCTGTTCAAGGTCGCCGCCGAGCTGGCCGAGCTGGCCGGCTGGATGTCGTACGACGTGGGCTTACAACCCACCGCGCAGAAGTACTTCGTACTCGCCCTGCACGCCGCCAAGGAGGCGGGGGACCGGCCGCTCGGCTCGTACATCCTCTCCAGCATGAGCCGCCAGATGATCCACCTCGGCCGGCCCGACGACGCCCTGGAGCTGGTCCACCTCGCCCAGTACGGCAGCCGGGACTGCGCCAGCCCCCGCACCCAGTCGATGCTGTACGCGATGGAGGCCCGCGCCTACGCCAACATGGGCCAGCCCGGCCGCTGCAAGCGCGCGGTGCGCATGGCCGAGGACACCTTCGCCGAGGCCGCCGAGTGGGACGAGCCGGACCCCGACTGGATCCGCTTCTTCTCCGAGGCCGAGCTGTACGGCGAGAACAGCCACTCCTTCCGCGACCTCGCCTACGTGGCCGGCCGCAGCCCCGCCTACGCCTCCCTGGCCGATCCCCTGATGCGCCGGGCCGTGGAGCTGTTCGCCGAGGACGACGAGCACCAGCGCTCCTACGCGCTGAACCTGATCGGCATGGCCACCGTGCACCTGCTGCGCCGCGAACCCGAGGAGAGCACCGGTGTGGCCGTCGAGGCCATGCGCATCGCGAAGAAGGTCCGCTCCGAACGCGTCAACACGCGCATCCGCAAAACCGTCGACACGGCCGTACGCGATTTCGGCGACCTCGGCGAGATCGTCGACCTCACCGAGCGGCTCGCCGTCGAGCTTCCGGAGACCGCCGAAGCGGTCTGACACCCACCGACCCCGGCCGCGGCCGGCCCTCCCGAACTGCCCGACTCGGCTCCCCCATGCCAGGTCATTCGGAGGCCGCCGCGGCCGGACCCCTTTTTGCGCCTAAGCCGGCGCCGCTCTCGCGGACCTGGTTGCTCGCCGTCGAGGTTGCCCAATTGATGGCTGCGGTGATCGTCGGGACGGTTGCGTCACGATAACGGCGGCTCGGCCCGCGAACGGGCAGTTCACTCACGCGTAACACGCACGGCGCCTTCGTCACGGCGGCGAAACAACGAGGGGCGCCGACCGAAACCGCGCTGCGTCAATGTCGTGGCGCATAACAGGCCCGCCCCTCAGTCCCGCCCAGGCCTTCGCCCGCACGGGGCCGTACCAACGACGAGGAGACGCCGATGGCTCCAGCCATCACGCTTGCCGCAGAGGCCGAGCTCTCTGCCGCCAACACAGGCTTCATGCTCATCTGCTCCGCCCTGGTGATGCTGATGACGCCGGCCCTGGCCTTCTTCTACGGAGGCATGGTCCGCGTCAAGAGCACCCTGAACATGCTGATGATGAGCTTCATCAGTCTCGGCATCGTCACCGTCCTGTGGGTGCTCTACGGCTTCTCCATGGCGTTCGGCACCGACACCGGCTCCGTCGTCGGCTGGAACTCCGACTGGGTCGGCCTCAGCAACATCGGCCTGACGGAGCTGTGGGACGGCTACACCATCCCCGTCTTCGTCTTCCTGGTCTTCCAGCTGATGTTCGCGGTGCTCACACCCGCCCTGATCAGTGGCGCCCTCGCGGACCGGGTGAAGTTCACCGCCTGGGCGCTGTTCATCGCCCTGTGGGCCACGGTCGTCTACTTCCCGGTCGCGCACTGGGTCTGGGGCGCCGGCGGCTGGGCCTTCGAGCTGGGCGTGATCGACTTCGCCGGCGGTACGGCCGTGCACATCAACGCCGGCGCCGCGGCTCTCGGCGTGATCCTGGTGATCGGCAAGCGGGTCGGGTTCAAGAAGGACCCGATGCGCCCGCACAGCCTGCCGCTGGTCATGCTCGGCGCCGGTCTGCTGTGGTTCGGCTGGTTCGGCTTCAACGCCGGCTCCTGGCTCGGCAACGACGACGGCGTGGGCGCGCTGATGTTCGTCAACACGCAGGTCGCCACCGGTGCCGCGGTCCTCGGCTGGCTCGCCTACGAGAAGATCCGGCACGGTGCCTTCACCACCCTGGGCGCGGCCTCCGGCGCCGTCTCCGGTCTGGTCGCCATCACCCCGGCGGGCGGCGCGGTCTCCCCGCTCGGCGCGATCGCCATCGGCGTCATCGCCGGTGTGCTGTGCGCCATGGCGGTCGGCCTGAAGTACCGGTTCGGCTACGACGACTCGCTCGACGTGGTCGGCGTCCACCTCGTCGGCGGCATCCTCGGCTCCCTCCTCGTCGGCTTCTTCGCCACCGGCAAGGGCCAGTCCGACGTCGAGGGCCTCTTCTACGGCGGCGGACTGGACCAGTTCTGGAAGCAGTGCGCCGGTGTCTTCGGGGTGCTCGCCTACTCCCTGGTCGTCTCTGCCATCCTCGCCCTGATCCTGCACAAGACCATCGGCATGCGGGTCCCGGAGGACGACGAGGTGACCGGCATCGACCAGGCCGAGCACGCCGAGACCGCATACGACTTCAGCGGTGCCGGCGGCGGTGCCGCCCGGACGACCGCCGCCACGGCCGCCCCGACGGCCACGCAGACCGCGAGCAAGAAGGTGGACGCATGAAGCTCATCACCGCCGTCGTCAAGCCGCACCGGCTCGACGAGATCAAGGAGGCCCTCCAGGCCTTCGGGGTCCACGGCCTGACCGTCACCGAGGCCAGCGGCTACGGCCGCCAGCGCGGCCACACCGAGGTCTACCGGGGTGCCGAGTACACCGTCGACCTGGTGCCCAAGATCCGCATCGAGGTGCTGGTCGAGGACGGCGACGCCGATCAGCTGATCGAGGTCGTGGTCAAGGCGGCCCGCACCGGCAAGATCGGTGACGGCAAGGTGTGGTCGGTCCCGGTCGACACGGCCGTACGGGTGCGGACCGGCGAGCGCGGTCCGGACGCCCTCTGAGGCGGGAAACCAGAACAGGAGTCGCCGGGTGACGAGTACGGACGTGACGAAGGAAGCAGAGGACTCGGGACCCGGCGGCTACGCGGCGGCCCGGCTGCGCCTCCTCACCGAGGGGGCGCGGTCCGGGCCGCCGCGCCGTTCGGCCCTCGCCGGACTGACGGACGACTGGCTGTCGGGCCTCTTCGACGCGGGCACCGGCGGGACGGGCAGAGGCGTCTCGCTCGTCGCCGTCGGCGGCTACGGGCGCGGCGAGCTGTCCCCGCGCAGCGACCTGGACCTGCTCCTGCTGCACGACGGGAGCGACGACAAGGCGGTCGCCGCCCTCGCCGACCGCCTCTGGTACCCCGTCTGGGACCTCGGCCTCGACCTCGACCACTCCGTCCGCACCCCGGCGCAGGCCCGGAAGACCGCCGGGGAGGATCTGAAAGTCCAACTCGGTCTCCTGGACGCCCGCCACCTCGCCGGAGACCTCGGCCTGACCGCGTCCCTGCGCACCACCGTCCTCGCCGACTGGCGCAACCAGGCTCCCAAGCGCCTCCCCGAACTCCGGGAGCTGTGCGCCGAGCGCGCCGAGCGCCAGGGCGAGCTGCAGTTCCTGCTGGAACCCGACCTGAAGGAGGCGCGGGGCGGCCTGCGCGACGCCACCGCCCTGCGCGCCGTCGCCGCGTCCTGGCTGGCCGACGCCCCGCGCGAGGGCCTCGCCGACGCCCGGCGCCGACTGCTCGACGTACGCGACGCGCTCCACCTGACGACCGGGCGGGCGACCGACCGGCTGGCCCTGCAGGAGCAGGACCAGGTGGCGGCCGAACTGGGCCTGCTGGACGCCGACACGCTGCTGCGGCAGGTCTACGAGGCGGCCCGGGTCATCTCGTACGCCGGCGACGTCACCTGGCGCGAGGTGGGGCGCGTGCTGCGGTCGCGCTCCGTGAGGCCGCGGCTGCGCGCCATGCTGGGCGGCGGGAAACCGGCGCCCGAGCGCTCCCCGCTCGCCGAGGGCGTCGTCGAGCACGACGGTGAGGCGGTGCTCGCCCGCACCGCGCGCCCCGAACGCGATCCCGTGCTCCCGCTGCGTGCCGCGGCCGCCGCCGCGCAGGCCGGGCTCCCGCTCTCCCGGTACGCCGTCCGGCGCCTGGCGGCCACCACCCGGCCGCTGCCCACGCCCTGGCCCGCCGAGGCCCGCGAGCAACTGGTGACCCTGCTGGGCTCGGGCCGGCCCACCGTGCAGGTCTGGGAGGCGCTGGAGGCCGAGGGCCTGGTCACCCGGCTGCTGCCCGACTGGGAGCGGGTGCGCTGCCGCCCGCAGCGCAACGCGGTGCACCTGTGGACCGTCGACCGGCACCTGATCGAGACCGCCGTCCGCGCCGCCGGGTTCACCCGCCGCGTGCACCGCCCCGACCTGCTCCTGGTCGCCGCGCTGCTGCACGACATCGGCAAGGGCTGGCCCGGCGACCACTCCGTGGCCGGTGAGACCATCGCCCGCGACGTGGCCGCCCGCATCGGCTTCGACCGCGCGGACACGGCCGTCCTGGCCACCCTCGTACGGCACCACCTGCTGCTCGTCGAGACCGCCACCCGGCGCGACCTCGACGACCCGGCCACCGTGCGCGCGGTCGCCGACGCGGTCGGCTCGGAGCACACCCTGGAGCTGCTGCACGCGCTGACCGAGGCGGACGCGCTGGCCACCGGCCCCGCCGCCTGGTCGTCGTGGCGCGGCTCCCTCGTCGCCGACCTGGTGAAACGCGTCTCGGGGGTGCTGGCCGGGGACCCGCTGGAGGAGCCCGAGGCCGCCGCGCCCACCGCCGAGCAGGAGCGGCTCGCCGTCGAGGCGTTCCGCACGCGCGGGCCGGTGCTGGCGCTGCGGGCCCAGACCGAGCCGCCGGCCGACCCGGCGTCGGCCGATCCGGCGGCGGTCGCCGGTCCCGAGCCGCTCGGTGTGGAGCTGCTGATCGCCGTGCCGGACCAGGAGGGCGTGCTCCCGGCCGTCGCCGGGGTCCTGGCCATGCACCGGCTGACCGTCCGCACCGCCGAGCTGCGGTCCCTGCCGCTGCCGGACGGTGTCGAGGGCTCCGTGCTGCTCCTGGACTGGCGGGTCGCCGCCGAGTACGGCTCGCTGCCCCAGGCCGCACGGCTCCGGGCCGACCTGGTCAGGGCCCTGGACGGCAGCCTGGACATCGCGGCCCGGCTCGCCGAGCGGGACGCAGCCCATCCCCGGCGCCGGGGTGTGGAGCCGCCGCCGCCCCGGGTGACCGTCGCCCCGGCCGCGTCGAGGCTGGCCACGGTGATCGAGGTCCGTGCCCAGGACGCGCCGGGCCTGCTGTTCCGGCTCGGGCGGGCGCTGGAGGCGGCCGGCGTACGGGTACGGAGCGCGCACGTGTCGACGCTGGGGGCGAACGCGGTGGACGCGTTCTACGTGACGCGGGGTGAAGGGGTGCCGTTGCCGGGGGAGGCGGCGGCGTCCGTGGCCCGGGAGCTGGAGGAACTGCTGCGGGCGTGACCTTGTGGTGGCGTCGTGCGTTGCGCCGGATGTGCTCCCCGCCGCCGCGGGGACCCGTCCCTGCCCGCTCTTGCAGCGGGCAGGGACGATTTGCTTGCCGGGCCGGATACCCTGGAGGGCGACCCACATCAACGCCGACGCGAGGACCTACGCCGCCGTGTTCGATACTCTCTCCGACCGCCTGTCAGCCACCTTCAAATCCCTCCGGGGCAAGGGACGGCTGTCCGAGGCGGACATCGACGCCACGGCCCGCGAGATCCGCATCGCGCTCCTCGAGGCCGACGTGGCCCTGCCCGTCGTGCGCGCCTTCATCAAGAAGGTCAAGGAGCGCTCCCTGGGCGCCGAGGTCTCCAAGGCGCTCAACCCCGCCCAGCAGGTCCTCAAGATCGTCAACGAGGAACTGATCGGCATCCTCGGCGGTGAGACCCGCCGCCTGCGCTTCGCCAAGCAGCCGCCGACCGTGATCATGCTGGCGGGTCTGCAGGGTGCCGGTAAGACCACCCTCGCGGGCAAGCTGGGCCGCTGGCTCAAGGAGCAGGGCCACTCGCCGCTCCTGGTCGCCTGTGACCTCCAGCGCCCCAACGCCGTCAACCAGCTCAGCGTCGTCGCCGAGCGCGCCGGCGTCGCGGTCTACGCGCCCGAGCCGGGCAACGGCGTCGGCGACCCGGTCAAGGTCGCCAAGGACTCCATCGAGTTCGCCAAGTCCAAGGTCCACGACCTGGTCATCGTCGACACCGCCGGTCGCCTGGGCATCGACCAGGAGCTGATGCAGCAGGCCGCGGACATCCGTGACGCGGTCTCGCCGGACGAGATCCTCTTCATCGTCGACGCGATGATCGGCCAGGACGCCGTCAACACCGCCGAGGCCTTCCGCGACGGCGTCGGCTTCGACGGCGTGGTGCTCTCCAAGCTCGACGGCGACGCCCGTGGTGGTGCGGCCCTGTCGATCGCCTCGGTGACCGGCAAGCCGATCATGTTCGCCTCGAACGGCGAGAAGCTCGAGGACTTCGACGCCTTCCACCCGGACCGGATGGCCTCCCGCATCCTCGACATGGGTGACCTGCTCACCCTGATCGAGCAGGCGGAGAAGACGTTCAGTCAGGAAGAGGCCGAGAAGATGGCCTCCAAGCTGGCGTCCAAGAAGGGCCAGGACTTCACCCTGGACGACTTCCTGGCCCAGATGGAGCAGGTCCGGAAGATGGGCTCCATCTCCAAGCTGCTCGGCATGCTGCCGGGCATGGGCCAGATGAAGGACCAGATCAACAACCTCGACGAGCGCGACGTCGACCGCACGGCCGCCATCATCAAGTCGATGACCCCGGCCGAGCGTCTGGAGCCGACGATCATCAACGGCTCGCGCCGCGCCCGGATCGCCAAGGGCTCCGGCGTCGACGTCAGCGCGGTCAAGGGCCTGGTCGAGCGGTTCTTCGAGGCCCGCAAGATGATGTCCCGGATGGCCCAGGGCGGCGGCATGCCGGGGATGCCGGGCATGCCGGGCATGGGCGGCGGCCCCGGCCGGCAGAAGAAGCAGCAGAAGAAGGCCAAGGGCAAGCAGCGCTCCGGCAACCCCATGAAGCGCAAGCAGCAGGAGCAGGAGGAGGCCGCCCGCCGCGCGGCCGCCGCGCAGAACGGCGGCGCCCTCGGACTGCCCCAGCAGGGCGGCCAGGACTTCGAGCTGCCGGACGAGTTCAAGAAGTTCATGGGCTGACCTCGGGCCGACGGCCCGATCGGTGTGTACGGCGCTGGGGCGCCCCCTGTCGAAGGGGGCGCCCCAGGGCCGTACATGGACATGCCCAGGCGGCCTTCCTGTCGTAACGTCCGGATATGACCAACCCGTCCCCGCCGCGCAAGGCGTCCGAGCGGCCCTGGCGCACGGAGGGCACGCCCGACGAGCCTCCCAAACCGCCGCCCGGTGGCAGGAGGATGCGCGGCGGCTGGTGGAACCTGGTCCTGGCCGCGCTGGTCGTCTACCTGATCGCCAACCTCGTGCTCTCCTTCTTCAACGAGGGCGACGAGCCGACCATCTCCTACACGGAGTTCAGCAAGCAGGTCGACGAGGGCAACGTCAGGAAGATCTACGCCAAGGGCGACGCGATCGAGGGCGAACTCAAGAAGGAGCGCGACAGACCCGGCGGCGACGGGACGTACACCAAGTTCACGACCGAGCGGCCCACCTTCGCGGACGACCGGCTCTGGGACGACCTGACGAAGAACAACGTCACCGTCACGGCCGAACCGGTGGTCCAGCACCGCAGCTTCCTGTCCAACCTGCTGATCGCGCTGGCCCCGATGCTGCTCCTGGTGGTGCTGTGGATCTTCATCGCGCGGCGCATGAGGGGCGCCCTGGGCGGCGGCGCGGGCGGCATGCTCGGACGCAAGGCGCCGCCCAAGCCGGTCGAGCTGGAGGCGGGCGAGCCGCGGACCACGTTCGCGGACGTGGCCGGGATCGACGAGGTGGAGGGTGAACTCAGCGACGTCGTCGACTTCCTGAAGAACCCGGACGCCTACCGCCGCATGGGCGCGAAGATGCCCCGGGGTGTCCTCCTGACCGGACCGCCCGGCACCGGGAAGACGCTCCTCGCGCGTGCGGTCGCCGGTGAGGCGGGGGTACCGTTCTTCTCCGCGTCCGCGTCCGAGTTCATCGAGATGATCGTGGGCGTGGGCGCCTCCCGGGTGCGGGAGCTGTTCGCCGAGGCCCGCAAGGTCGCGCCGTCGATCATCTTCATCGACGAGATCGACACCATCGGCCGCGCGCGCGGCGGCGGCTCCGGCATGGGAGGCCACGACGAGCGCGAGCAGACGCTGAACCAGATCCTCACCGAGATGGACGGCTTCTCGGGCTCCGAGGGTGTCGTCGTCATCGCCGCCACCAACCGCGCGGACATCCTGGACCCGGCCCTGACCCGCCCCGGCCGCTTCGACCGGGTGGTCAGCGTCTCGCCCCCGGACCGCGGCGGCCGCGAGGCCATCCTGGACATCCACACGCGCGAGATCCCGCTCGCCCCGGACGTCGACCTGGCCCAGGTCGCCCGCACGACCCCGGGCATGACCGGCGCCGAACTGGCGAACCTCGCCAACGAGGCGGCCCTGCTCGCGGTCAGGCGGAAGCAGGACCGGGTGACGCAGGCCAACCTCTCCGAGGCCCTGGAGAAGGTCCAACTGGGCGCCGAACGGCCCCTGGTGATGCCCGAGGAGGAGCGCCGGCGCACCGCGTACCACGAGAGCGGACACGCCCTGCTGGGCATGTTGCAGCCGGGCGCCGACCCCGTCCGCAAGATCACCATCGTGCCGCGCGGGAGGGCGCTCGGGGTGACGCTGTCCACGCCGGACGCGGACAAGTACGCGTACACCGAGGAGTACCTGCGCGGCCGGATCATCGGCGCGCTCGGCGGCATGGCGGCCGAGCACGTGGTGTACGGCGTGATCACGACCGGTTCCGAGAGCGACCTCGAACAGGTCACCGGCATCGCCCGCGGCATGGTCGCCCGCTGGGGCATGAGCGAGCGGGTCGGCCGGCTCTCCGCCCTCCCCGGCGACGCGCAGCAGGCGTACGGCCTCGCCGCCGCTCCCCAGACGCTGGACGCCATCGACGGGGAGATGCGGCGGGTCGTCGACTCCTGCTACGAGGAGGCCGTCCGCAAGCTGCGCGACCACCGCGAACGGCTCGACGCGCTGGCCGAGGCGCTGCTCGCCAACGAGACGCTGGACGAGGCGGAGGCGTACCGCATCGCCGGGATCACCCGGCTCACGAAGGACGGCCCGGAGGCGTGAGCGCCGTGCCTTCCTACTTCTGCGGGAACTTCCAGACGTAGGGCTCGCCGTCCTCCTCCGACCAGTGCGCCTCCACGCTCTTCGCGCCGGCCGGAATCACGTAGGTCTCGCAGAAGACGTGGCTCTCGCCCTGCTTCCAGCTCTCCACGTCGTACGGGTCCTCGCAGCCCGCCGCGTCCTCGGAGGCGCCGACGAGGACGCTGCCGCGCTGTCCGTCGGCGAAGACCGTGGCGCCGTCGTGCACGTCGGAGCCCTCGGTCAGAGCCGGTCCGCTCTTGTGCGTGTACTTGAGGTACGCGGTGGCCAGCACCTTGCCCTTGACGTCCGCGGCGTCCGCCACCGCCTTCGCGGCCTCGGCCTCGGTGCCCACCTCGACCTTCTCCGCCACGACGTCGTAGGTGACCTCGCCCGGGTCCTCGGCGACCTTCCCCGTCGCGCTCTCGCCCGTCGCCAGCTCGCCGCCCGAGGCCGCCTCGGAGGGCGAGGGCGACGCCTCGGTGGTCGCCGGGCTCTTCGCGCCGGTGTCCGAGTCCTCGTCTCCGCCCCCGCACGCGGTGAGGGCGAGGGCGAGGACGGCGACGGGCGCGGCAAGGCGCAGTGCGGTCTTGCGGTGCGGCACTACAGGCTCCTGTATGCAGATGTGTGTATTCCCCCGAACGGTGGATCAGAGTAGAGGTCCATGATCCACCTGGGGAAACCACAGGAGCCCTCGACCGGCATCTTCACCGCATTCACACCTGCACCGGAAGAAGTGGGCCGAACAACGGACACGTTCGATCGGAATCGATCTTTAAGGAACCCGTGCGATCAAGTAGCGGAAGACATTCGGCATCCAGACGGTCCCGTCCGGGCGCCGGTGCGGATGCAGGGCCTCCGCCAGCTCCTTGTCGACCTGTTCCCGGTCGGTGGCCGCGATCGCCGCGTCGAACAGCCCGGTCGACAGCAGCCCCCGCGCCGCGCTCGTGGCGTCCGCGTACCCGAACGGGCACGCCACCCGTCCCGAACCGTCCGGCCGGAGCCCGGCCCGCTGGGCGACCTCCTCCAGGTCGTCGCGCAGGGCGGGGCGCCAGCTGCCCGCGCTGCGCAGCGGGTCCGCGAGTTTGGTGGCCACCCGCAGCACCGAGGTCGTGGCGCACCGCTCCGGCGGGCCCCAGCCCGCCAGCACCACCGCGGCCCCGCGGCCGGCGAGCGGCGTCGCCTCGGCGAGCAGCCCGCCCAGCCCCTCCGAGTCGCCCGCGAGGCACCCGATGGGCTCGAAGGCGGTCACCAGGGTGAACGCCGGCGCCGACGGGTCCGCCGCGGCGCCGGGCGGTCCCTCCACGACCCGTGCCGCGTCCGCGCGCGTGGGGGCGGGCCGGACGCCGGGAGGTTCCGGCGCCTCGGGTGCCCCGGGCAGCAGACGCCGCCGTGCCAGTTCCAGGAGTTCCGGAGAGCGGGTGTCGACACCGGTCACCGAGGCGCCGCGCGAGGCGCCCATCAGAAGGGCGAGCCCGGAACCGCAGTTCAGGCCCAGCATCCGGGTGCCGCCGCCCACGTCAAGTCGCTCGAAGACGGCTTCGTAGAGCGGTACGAGCATCCTCTCCTGTATCTCGGACCAGTCACGCGCACGTGCACGCAGGTCCACGGGAGACATCGGCCCCGTGTGAGATGAGTGCTGCCGTACGAGCGTAGGTGTCATAGGAAAGCGCCCCAATCGCCGAGTGTTGCAGCTGTGCCCGATTCCATGGCCCCCGTGCAGTGCGCTCGAACTCCCCCCGTATGCCAGGAAACTCCGGGCTCGCCGCGGCGTCCAGTGGTAGAGAGGGCCGGTTTGCCCGATCCCCGTCCCCATGGCGAGATTTCACTTCCCGGCAATGTGGGCCGGCCGCGCGGTACCCGCGGTAGCCCTCCGGTGACACCTTGTCCGGATGGCCGGATCGTGCCGGTCGGCGATGACAGCGGGTGGCCGGGGTGCGGAGGGGGTGGTTCCGGCCAAGGTCGGCGGGGTCCGCGGGCGTCGTGCGGGGCGCGGGCGTGCCGGGGGGCGGGGCGGTGCCGCACCCCGGAGGCCCACCCGGTAACGTCGGCCCCGCCGCCGCGTCCGCCCGGACGCCTCCGCTCCGGCGCGACGGCGGCCGAAACGCCCCTTGCGCACGAGAGCGCCCCACGCCCCCGGAGCGTGGACGACCGCTACGCGCCGGGGCGTACGTCGGACTACGCACCAGCTTGGTACGAGCTGTGAGGCTTCTCCGCAGATCAGCGCACCCGCCCTCGTCGGGACGCATCAGCGGCAACTGACTGGTACGTGCAAATTATTTGGGATGCCCCGGAATAGGAACACAGCGGCACTCCGGCTCGTTGTCATTACGTGAGCACGACACCACCTGTTCTCGCCGCAGAGCTGGCGCAGGCGTGGGCCGACATTCAGCGGTACCACCCCGAGCTGCCCGATCTTGCCGCGCCCGAGTCCCTGATCGGAGAGTCGTCGTCCGCCTGCGGGCACGAGCTCTCCTTCGAGCGACTGCTCCATGAGGCAGTCCACGGCATCGCCGCCGCGCGCGGAGTACGCGACACCTCCCGCGCGGGGCGCTACCACAACCGCCGATTCCTGGCGATCGCAGAGGAGCTGGGCCTCGACCACCCCGAGGAGCCACATCCCAGCAGCGGCTTCTCACTGGTCACCCTCACCCCCGAGGCGAAGCGCCGCTACCGCCCGACGACCGAACGCCTCCAGCGCGCGCTGAAGGCCCACACCGCCGCCACCGCGACCGACTCGGCCCGCAGCTTCCGCGGTCCGGCCGCCCGCCACGGCTCCTCCGGGGGAGGGGTGCGCGTGAAGGCCGTCTGCGACTGCGGGCGCAACGTACGGGTCGTCCCGTCCGTGCTGGCCCAGGCCCCGATCATGTGCGGCGGCTGCGGCAAGCCGTTCCGCATCCCGGAGGTGGTCGGCGCGGGCGTGAGCTGACGGTCCGGCTGCTCGTGGCAGCCGGATCCGGGCCAGGTTCTGTCGTCGGACCCGCTCCGCCGGACCGGAGGGCGGCCCCGGTGCCCTCCGGTCCGAGGGGTCTGCCCGCGTGTGGCACAATGGCAAGCTGTACTCGACAGTCGCACAGGACCCCTCTCTCCTCCGGCTGACGCGTCCATCGGGCACTCGGGTACCGCAACCCCACGCGGCTCTCTCGCCGTGCCCCATCACGTCAAAACCAGGAGAATCCACTCCCGTGGCAGTCAAGATCAAGCTGAAGCGTCTGGGCAAGATCCGTTCGCCTCACTACCGCATCGTCGTCGCCGACTCCCGTACCCGCCGTGACGGCCGGGCCATCGAGGAGATCGGCAAGTACCACCCGACGTACAACCCGTCGGTGATGGAGGTCGACGCCGAGCGTGTCGCCTACTGGCTCGGTGTCGGCGCCCAGCCGACCGAGCCCGTGCTCGCCATCCTGAAGAAGACCGGCGACTGGCAGAAGTTCAAGGGCGAGCCCGCCCCGGCCCCGCTGCTCCAGCCGTCCGAGAAGGCGGCCCGCCCGTCCTTCGAGGCGATCGGCGGCGAGGACGAGGGCAAGGGTGAGGCGATCACCCAGAAGAAGAAGGCCGACAAGAAGGACGAGGCCGCCGCCGAGTCCTCCTCGTCCGAGTCGACCGAGGCCTGAGCATGCTCGAGGAGGCTCTCGAGCACCTCGTGAAGGGCATCGTCGACAACCCTGACGATGTGCAGGTCGCCTCGCGCAACCTGCGTCGCGGGCGTGTGCTCGAGGTCCGGGTGCACCCCGACGACCTCGGCAAGGTGATCGGCCGCAACGGCCGCACCGCACGTGCCCTGCGCACCGTCGTGGGCGCCATCGGCGGCCGCGGTGTCCGTGTCGACCTCGTCGACGTGGACCACGTCCGCTGACGCCACAACGCAGCACCGGCTCGGGCCGGGGAGGGCCATGGGCCGTCCCCGGCCCGCAGTCGTAGCGCCCCGCACGGGGTCGTGAGCCCCGCCGGGCTCCTCGCAGTTCCGACAGGAGATCAAGCACAGTGCAGCTGGTAGTCGCTCGCATCGGCCGCGCCCACGGCATCAAGGGCGAGGTCACCGTCGAGGTCCGCACCGACGAGCCGGAGCTGCGGCTCGGCCCCGGCGCCGTCCTGGCCACCGACCCCGCCACCGCCGGTCCGCTGACCATCGAGACCGGCCGGGTGCACAGCGGCCGCCTCCTGCTGCGCTTCGCGGGCGTCCACGACCGCACCGGCGCCGAGGCCCTGCGCAACACCCTGCTGATCGCCGACGTCGACCCCGGCGAACGTCCCGAGGACGAGGACGAGTACTACGACCACCAGCTCATCGACCTCGACGTGGTGACCGCCGACGGCACCGGGGTCGGCCGGATCACCGAGATCTCCCACCTGCCCACCCAGGACCTGTTCGTGGTGGAGCGCCCCGACGGCAGCGAGGTCTACGTGCCGTTCGTGTCGGAGATCGTCACGGAGATCGACCTGGAGGAGCAGCGCGCGGTCATCGACCCGCCCCCGGGCCTGATCGACGACCGTGCCGAGATCGCCTCCGCGCGGGACGCCGAGAAGGACCCGGAGGAAGGCGCGTAATGCGGCTCGACGTCGTCACGATCTTCCCCGAGTACCTGGAGCCGCTGAACGTCTCCCTCGTCGGCAAGGCACGCGCGCGTGGACAGCTCGACGTCCAGGTGCACGACCTGCGCGAGTGGACCTACGACCGGCACAACACGGTCGACGACACCCCCTACGGCGGCGGCCCCGGCATGGTCATGAAGCCCGACCCGTGGGGCGACGCGCTGGACTCCGTCCTGGCCGACGGCTACGAGGCCGGCTCCGGCGAGCCCGCCCTGATCGTGCCCACGCCCAGCGGCCGGCCCTTCACCCAGGAACTCGCCGTCCACCTCTCCGAGCGGCCCTGGCTGATCTTCACGCCCGCCCGCTACGAGGGCATCGACCGGCGGGTCGTCGACGAGTACGCGACCAGGATGCCGGTGTACGAGGTCTCCATCGGCGACTACGTCCTCGCCGGCGGCGAGGCGGCCGTACTGGTCGTCACCGAGGCCGTGGCCCGGCTGCTGCCCGGCGTTCTCGGCAACGCCGAGTCCCACCGGGACGACTCCTTCGCGCCCGGCGCCATGGCGAACCTCCTGGAGGGCCCCGTCCACACCAAGCCGCCGCAGTGGCGCGGGCGCGGCATCCCGGACGTGCTGCTCAGCGGCCACCACGGGAAGATCGCCCGCTGGCGCCGGGACGAGGCCCTGCGGCGCACGTCGGCCCACCGGCCCGACCTGATCGAGCGGTGCGACCCCAAGGCCTTCGACAAGAAGGACCGCGAGATGCTCTCCATCCTGGGCTGGGCCCCGGACCCGGACGGGGAGCCGTACGGCCGATTTTGGCGCAGGACCCCCGGCATGGAACAATAGGCCGCTGTTGTGCGTCCGTCCGGAGCGCGCCCCTGCCACAGGGGGACACGACGCCCGTCCCGACCCGCACGACTCTGAATCCGAAACACCTAGTTTCCGTTGATGACCTGTGGCATCAGCGAGGAAAGCAGACGAAATGTCTCACCTGCTCGACACCGTCGACGCCGCGTCGCTGCGCACCGACGTCCCCGCCTTCCGCCCCGGCGACACCGTCAACGTCCACGTGCGCGTCATCGAGGGCAACCGCTCCCGTGTGCAGCAGTTCAAGGGCGTGGTGATCCGCCGCCAGGGTGCCGGCGTGCGCGAGACCTTCACGGTCCGCAAGGTCTCCTTCTCCGTCGGCGTCGAGCGCACCTTCCCGGTGCACACCCCGATCGTGGAGAAGATCGAGCTCGTCACCCGCGGTGACGTCCGCCGCGCCAAGCTGTACTACCTGCGCGAGCTGCGCGGCAAGGCCGCGAAGATCAAGGAGAAGCGCGAGAGCTGAGCGCCTGAGAGGTCCGCGCCGGGGCCGGATAGCATCTGGCCCCGATGGACACCGAAGCACAGCCCACGGAGCGCGACCGCTCCTCCCGCCCTTCCGACTCCGAGCAGCCCTCGGATCCGGAGGGCCCGGAGGAACGGTCGCGTTCCGCGTTCGCGGGGCGGATCACGGACTGGGTGCCGGGCGGCCGGATCACCGTCACCCTGCTGACGCTGCTGCTGTTCCTGCTGCTGCTCAGCACCTTCGTCCTGCGGCCGTTCCAGATCCCCAGCGGATCCATGGAGCGCGGATTGAGGATCGGTGACCGGGTTCTCGTAAATAAGTTGGCGTACCGTTTCGGTGGGCGGCCGCAGCGGGGCGACGTCGTGGTCTTCGACGGCACGGGACTCTTCGGGCCCGGCGACTACATCAAACGCGTGGCCGGTGTCGGCGGAGACCATGTGGTGTGCTGCGACAGGGAGGGGAGGGTGCAGGTGAACGGCCAGTCGGTCGACGAGTCGGAGTTCCTGTACCCCGGTGACCGCCCGTCGACGGTGCGCTTCGACGTCGTCGTCCCCGACGGCACCCTCTTCGTCCTCGGCGACCACCGGTCCGGCTCCAGCGACTCCCGCGACCACCTGGGCTCGCCGGGCGGCGGCATGATCCCGGTGGACGAGGTGATCGGCCGCGCCGACTGGATCGTCTGGCCCTTCGCCCACGCCACCCGCCTCGACCGTCCCGACGCCTACGCGCGCGTGCCGGAGGCCGACGCGGACGCGGACGGAGGGGCCGGCGACGCGCGCCGGCCCGCGGGCGCCGATGGGTAGCCGCGGGAAACCGCGCGGAGCCCCCAGCAGCCCCGCGGAGAACCTGCTGCCCACCGGCTCCCGGCGCACCGCCGCGCCCTCCGGCGGCCGCTCCCGCGCGGAGCGGCGCAAACTCCAGCGCAAGGTCAAACGGCGCCGCAGGCGCGGCGCCGTCAAGGAGATACCGCTCCTCATCGGCGTCGCCGTGCTCATAGCGCTGGTGCTGAAGACCTTCCTCGTCCAGGCCTTCGTGATCCCGTCCGGCTCCATGGAGCAGACCATCCGGATCGGCGACCGGGTCCTGGTGGACAAGCTCACCCCCTGGTTCGGCTCCGAGCCGCAGCGCGGGGACGTCGTGGTCTTCCGGGACCCCGGCGGCTGGCTCCAGGGCGAGCAGACCACCAAGAAGGACGATCCCGTCGTCATCAAGCAGGTCAAGGAGGGCCTGGCCTTCATCGGCCTGCTGCCGTCCGACGACGAGAAGGACCTCATCAAGCGGGTCGTCGGCGTCGGCGGGGACAAGGTCAAGTGCTGCGACACCCGGGGACGCGTCACCGTCAACGGCGTCCCCCTGAACGAGGACTACCTGTACCCGGGTGACACCCCGTCACGGACACCGTTCGACGTCACCGTCCCCGAGGGACGGCTGTGGGTGATGGGCGACCACCGCTCCAACTCCGCCGACTCCCGCGCCCACCAGGACACCGACTTCGGCACGGTCTCCGAGGAGGAGGTGGTGGGACGCGCCATGGTGATCGCCTGGCCGTTCGGTCACTGGACCACCCTGGACGAGCCGAAAACGTATGCATCCGTCACCGACTCGGCCTCCGGTGCGACCGCTGCTCCCCGGCTGTCGCATAGGGTTGCCCCCGACGATCCGAACGCGATGATTCAACTCCCGACCCCTGCGGAACTCCCGCTCGTTATGGGAGTGGTGGGCCTGCGCCGTATACGGGGCGGGCGGCGGCAGAGAGTAAGGAGTTGGCGTGGGGGATGTGGCGGTTGGCGCACGGTCCGGACACGACGGCGAGGAGAACCGCGGACGCCCCGAGGAGACGGCCGGCCCGGCCCCGGACGGCGTCCACGACTCCGGCCAAGGCTCCGGAACCGAGGACGGCAGGGTGACGAACGAACAGAACGGGACGCAGGACGAGGGCGTGGGCGGGACACCCCCCACGCCACACCGCGAGACCAAGAAGCCGCGCTCCTTCTGGAAGGAACTGCCGATCCTCATCGGCATCGCGCTGGTGCTCGCGCTGCTGATCAAGACGTTCCTGGTGCAGGCGTTCTCGATCCCGTCCTCGTCGATGGAGAACACGCTCAAGATCAATGACCGGGTCCTGGTCGACAAGCTCACGCCCTGGTTCGGCTCCGAGCCCGAGCGCGGCGAGGTCGTCGTCTTCCACGACCCGGACAACTGGCTGGCGGGCGAGCCGACCCCCGACCCGAACGCGCTGCAGACGGTGCTCAGCTGGATCGGCCTGATGCCGTCCGCCGAGGAGAAGGACCTGATCAAGCGCGTCATCGGCGTCGGCGGCGACACCGTCGAGTGCAACAAGACCGGCCCGCTCAAGGTCAACGGCATGGCCCTCAACGAGCCGTACGTCTACCCGGGCAACACGCCGTGCACCGACGACGACCAGGGCGGCCGGTTCAAGGTCACCGTGCCCGAGGGCTACATCTGGGTCATGGGCGACCACCGGCAGAACTCCCGCGACTCCCGCTACCAGCAGGCGGACAAGCACGGCGGCATGGTCCCCGTGAAGGAGGTCGTCGGCCGCGCGGTCGTGGTCGCCTGGCCGATGAACCGCTGGGACAACCTGCCGGTCCCCGAGACCTTCGACCAGGACGGCCTGCAGGCCGGGTCGCCGACCGCGGCCACGCTGTCGGTCGCGCCCCAGGGGCTCGCCGTCGCCGGCGTCCTCCCGGTCGTCTGGTGGCGCCGCCGTCGGCGCGCCGCCGCCGAGGCCCGCTGAGGCGCCCCGGCCCGTACGTCCCCATCGACGCGACAGCCCCCTTCCCGGCCCCGGGAGGGGGGCTGCCCCGTTGGGGTACCGCCGGGTAAGGTGCGGCTCCATGGGTGGCGAGAGCACGACACGTACGGCCCCGCGCGGGGGAGCGAACAAGGGTCCGGTGGGCAGCCGGACCGGGCAGCGACTGTCCGGCCTCGCCGTGGCGCTGGGCATGGTCCTGTTCCTCGGCGGGTTCGCCTGGGGCGCCGTGGTCTACCGGCCCTACACCGTGCCGACCAGCTCGATGGCCCCGACCATCGGTGTCGGTGACCGGGTGCTCGCCGAGCGCATCGACGGGGGCGACGTACGGCGTGGCGACGTCGTCGTCTTCAAGGACACGGCCTGGGCCAACGCCCCGATGGTCAAGCGGGTCGTCGCCGTCGGCGGGGACACCGTCTCCTGCTGCCAGGAGGGCAGGCTCAAGGTCAACGGCAAGGTGATCGACGAGCCGTACCTGCCCGCCGGGACCCCGGCCGAGATCATGGACTTCCAGACCGTGAACGTCCCGGAGGGCCGGCTGTTCCTGCTCGGCGACGAGCGCGACAACTCCGTGGACTCCACCGCCCACCTCACCGACGCGGCCCGCGGCACCGTCTCGAGCGGTGCCGTGGACGCCCGCGTCGACGCCGTGGTCTGGCCCATGAACGGCATGCTGGAGCGGCCGACCGGCTTCGAGACCCTGGGTGGCCTCTCCTCGCCGGGGCCGCTCACACCGGTCGTCGCCCTGGTGATCGCCGGGGCCGTGCTGATCCTGGGCGGTGGGGCGTACGGTCCCCTCGCCAAGCGGGCCGCGGCCTCCCGTGCCGGTCGCGCCGCGGAGCCGACCGATGGGCGCTGAGGCGACCCCGGCCGGGCAGGACACCTACCGGGGCGGACTGCGCAGGGTCGCGCGGGTCGTGCTGCTCGATCCCGACGACCGCATCCTGCTGCTGCACGGCCACGAACCGGACGACCCGGCCAACGACTGGTGGTTCACGCCCGGCGGCGGTGTGGAGGGTGACGAGACCCGTGCGGAGGCCGCACGGCGGGAGCTGCTGGAGGAGACCGGCATCGCCGACGTCGAACTCGGCCCGGTGCTGTGGCGGCGCAGGTGTTCCTTCCCCTTCGCGGGCCGCCGCTGGGACCAGGACGAGTGGTACTACCTGGCCCGCACCCGGCAGACCGCGACCGAGGCCGTCGGCGCCGGGCTCACCGAGCTGGAGCGGCGCAGCGTCGCCGGAGCACGCTGGTGGACGTGTGAGGAACTGACCGGGGCACGTGAGACGGTGTATCCGACCAGACTCGCCGGGCTGCTGCGCACGCTGCTCGACGAGGGTCCCCCGGCCGGGCCGGTGACCCTGGACACGGAAATCGTCTAGGGGTGCACGGGACTGGCGCACAATGGGGGGACCCGCACGGCTGAAGGGGAACATGCCATGAGCGCCGAGGACCTCGAAAAGTACGAGACCGAGATGGAGCTCAAGCTCTACCGGGAGTACCGCGATGTCGTCGGTCTGTTCAAATACGTGATCGAGACCGAGCGGCGTTTCTACCTCACCAACGACTACGAGATGCAGGTGCACTCGGTCCAGGGCGAGGTGTTCTTCGAGGTCTCGATGGCGGACGCCTGGGTGTGGGACATGTACCGGCCGGCCCGCTTCGTGAAGCAGGTGCGCGTGTTGACGTTCAAGGACGTGAACATCGAAGAGCTGAACAAGAGCGATCTGGAGCTTCCGGGCGGGTGAGGGCGGGCCGCCCTCGGCAAGTTTCGGCCGCCCTCAGGAAGATTCACTCGTGTGGGTGACGAAGTTGTCCACAGTCGGCTGACCGTCCACCAAGATCCAAAAGCTCGCTGAGCTGCCCTCATCGTTGGCGCCGGAGGTGGTGCCGACATGAACGCACGAGGCGCGATGGGCAGGTACGGCGAGACACTCGCGGCCCGCCGGCTGACCGGAGCCGGCATGACGGTCCTGGAGCGCAACTGGCGCTGCGGCAGGGCCGGCGAGATCGACATCGTGGCCCAGGACGGGGAAGTGCTGGTCGTCTGCGAGGTCAAGACGCGCAGGGGCGGCTCCTTCGAACACCCGATGGCCGCGGTGACCCCGGAGAAGGCGGAGCGGCTGCGGCGGCTCGCCGAGCGCTGGATCCAGACCCACGGCGGAGCCCCACCCGGCGGTGTGCGCATCGACCTGGTGGGCGTTCTCCTCCCGCAGCGCGGCGCACCCGTGGTCGAGCATGCCAGGGGGGTGGCGTGATGGGGTTCGCGCGTACGTGCTCCGTGGCGCTCGTCGGTGTCGAGGGCGTGGTGGTCGAGGTCCAGGCCGATCTCGAACCGGGCGTGGCGGCGTTCACGCTGGTGGGGCTGCCGGACAAGAGCCTCACCGAGAGCCGGGACCGGGTGCGGGCCGCGGTGGTGAACTCGGGCGCCGAGTGGCCGCAGAAGAAGCTGACGGTGGGACTCAGCCCCGCGTCGGTGCCGAAGAGTGGCAGCGGCTTCGATCTGGCCGTCGCCGCCGCCGTCCTGGGTGCCGCCGAGCGGATCGACCCGCGGGTGCTCGCGGACATCGTCATGATCGGAGAGCTGGGCCTGGACGGCCGGGTGCGGCCGGTGCGCGGCATCCTGCCCGCGGTGCTGGCCGCGGCGGAGGCGGGCTACGAGCAGGTGGTCGTGCCCGAGTGCGCCGCCGCCGAGGCGTCCCTGGTGCCGGGGGTGTCGGTGCTCGGCGTACGCAGCCTGCGCCAGCTGATCGCCGTCCTCGCCGACGAGCCCGTGCCGGAGGAGGAACAGGACCAGCCGGGCCGCCCCGATCCGCTCCTCGCCGGCCTGCGCATGCCCGGCACGGGCGCCGCCACCGGCATGCACAGCATGGGCGCCGCCCAGTACGACCAAGGTCACGACCTCGCGGACGTGGTGGGCCAGGAGTCGGCGCGTACGGCGGTGGAGGTCGCCGCTGCCGGGGGCCATCACCTGTTCCTGGAGGGACCGCCCGGCGCCGGGAAGACCATGCTGGCCGAGCGGCTGCCCGCCATCCTGCCCCGGCTCACCCGGCCGGAGTCCCTGGAGGTCACGGCCGTGCACTCGGTGGCGGGCCTGCTGCCGCCGGGCAAGCCCCTGATCGACGTGGCCCCCTACTGCGCACCGCACCACTCCGCCACGATGCAGGCCCTCGTCGGCGGCGGACCCGGAATCGGGCGGCCCGGCGCGGTCTCGCTGGCACACCGGGGCGTCCTGTTCCTGGACGAGACCCCCGAGTTCGGCAGCCACGTCCTGGACGCCCTGCGGCAGCCGCTGGAGGCCGGGCACGTCGTCATCGCGCGCAGTGCGGGCGTCGTGCGCTTCCCGGCTCGCTTCCTGATGGTGCTCGCGGCCAATCCGTGTCCGTGCGGCCGGTTCTCGCGGCGGGAGGACCTCTGCGAGTGCCCGCCCTCGGCGATCCGCCGGTACCAGGCCAGGCTGTCCGGTCCGCTGCTCGACCGGGTCGACCTCCGTGTCGAGGTGGACCGGGTCACCCGCGGCCAGCTCACCGGGAGCGGAACCCGCGGGGACGCCACCGCTACCGTCGCCGACCGGGTGGAGGCGGCCCGGGCGCGGGCGTCCGCGCGCTTCACGGGCACTCCGTGGCTGTCCAACAGCGAGGTACCGGGCCGCGAGCTGCGCAGCCGCTGGCATGCGGCGCCCGGCGCGCTGGATGAGGCGGAGCGCAGTCTGGAACGGGGGGTACTCACCGCCCGCGGCCTCGACCGCGTCCTGCGCGTCGCCTGGACCGTCGCGGACCTCGTCGGCCATGACCGCCCCGACGCGGGGGACGTCGCCCTCGCACTCCAACTGCGCACCGGCGTGCCACGCGGCGTGCCGATGGCTCTGGGAGCGCTGACGTGAGCGGGCGCGACGCGGTGCCGGGTGGGTGTGGGAGCGCTGCCGAGGGCCACCTGTTCGGTCCGGGCGCGTCGGATGCTTCGGATGCCTTGGACGGGGGTGCCGCGCTCGGGGGCGGGCGCGTGGACGCGGGCGCGGTGCCCTGGAGGGGGGGTTCGGTCGCGGGTGAGGCCCCGGTCGGGGTGGATGGCGGGGGCCGCGGGGACGGTGGTGTCCGGGAAGGCGTGACGGCCGGAGGTGGGGGAGGGGGCCCTGGCGAGGCCCCCTCGTCCGGCGCGGGGGTCTCGGGCGCCTCGGACCCCTCGGGCGACAGTGCCGGGCCCGGGGTCGGGTGGTGGGCCGCGGACGCGACGCCCGGAGAAGAGGATCTGGCCGCGGGTGGTGCCCGGCCCGACGGGAGCGCCGAGGCCCCGACCGGCTCCGCAGCCGGGGCCGGGGACGCGGCGGGCGGGGTGCGCCCGGTCGGCCGGTTGGGCGGGGCCAGCGACGCTCCGGGCAGAGTCGCCCCGGTCGCCCCGGTCGCCCCGGTCGCCCCGGTCGCCCCGGTCGCCCCGGTCGCCCCGGTCGCCCCGGCCGTCGGGGACGGCGTGGACCGAGACGTGACCCCGGCTGCGGCGGCAGCCATCGCCAACCCGGCCCGGGAGGGCGCCGTGGACTCCGATCTGCTCGGCCGGGTCTTCCTCACCCGGGTCATCGAGCCCGGCGACGAGACCGGCGGGCGGTGGGTGCGGGAACGCGGGGTCGCGGAGGTGGTGCGGCGACTGCGTGAGGGCGCGCGTGCCCTGCCGGGCGTGAGCGCGAAACGGTGGGCCGGGCTGTGCGCGCGGGCGGGCCGGGCCGACCCCCGCAGGGACCTGGCCGTCGCGCGTGCCGCCGGCGTGCGGTTCGTCACCCCCGGCACCGCCGAGTGGCCGGGACAGCTCGACGACCTCGGGGACGCCCGGCCGCTCGGGCTCTGGGTGCGCGGCGGGCCCAGCCTGCGCATGTGGGCGCTGCGCTCCGTGGCCGTGGTCGGCGCCCGTGCCTGCACCGAGTACGGCGCCCACATGGCGGCCACCCTCGCCGCCGGCCTCGCCGAACGGGGCTGGGTGGTGGTGTCCGGCGGTGCCTACGGGGTCGACGGCGCCGCCCACCGGGGCGCCCTCGGCGCGGGCGGAGCCACCGCCGCCGTGCTGGCCTGCGGCGTCGACCGGCCCTACCCGCCGGGGCACACCGCGCTGATCACCAGGATCGCCGAGCAGGGGCTGGTCGTCGGCGAGCTGCCACCGGGTGATCATCCGACGCCGAGCAGATTCATCCTGCGCAACCGCGTGATCGCCGCCCTCACCCGGGGCACCGTCGTCGTCGAGGCCGCCTACCGGAGCGGCTCCCTGGTCACGGCCCGGGCCGCGCAACGCCTGGGCCGGCACACGATGGGCGTGCCCGGGCCCGCCACCAGCGCACTGTCCGCGGGCGTGCACGAACTGCTGCGCGGCGACGCCGTGCTGGTCAGCGACGCCGCCGAAGTCGTCGAACTGGTCGGCGACATGGGGGAGCTGTCCCCGGAGCGGCGAGGGCCGGTCCTGCCCACCGACCTCCTGGAACCCCGGACCCGCCACGTGCTGGCCGGACTGCCCGCGCGCGGCACGGCGACGGCGGCCGAGGTGGCACGTCGTGCGCAGACCACGCAGGACGACGCGATCGCGAGACTGTACGAGCTTCGAGCACTTGGTTACGTCGAACGACACGGCGATGGCTGGAAGTTGACACGCCAGGCGATGATCTCGGTCCGCGACGGCCGGAGGCCCTGTTGACGCACCGTGTTCGGCCGTCCGGGGGAACCCCGACGCCCGTGGGAAATCTGGCAGTTGAGATGTTCGAGTGATCACGCAGAGCGATCATCGTCCCCCCTGTAGAGCGTTCAGCGGAACGTATCTGCGCACGCTCCCCATCCACTCCTTCGCACAACGCGACGGTCCAGTCACGCTACGCTCACGAGGGCCTCACGAACACGACCGACAACAGGCGACCACCAGACAGCAGACCGGCGGCCTCAGGCGCACCACATCACGGCAGAACGGCACAAGGCGACGAATGCCCCAGCACACCTCCGGGTCCGACCGGGCGGCGGTCCCCCCAGCCGCCCGCGACGGCGGCAGCGTGCGACCGTCCGCCCCCTCGACGCTCGACGAGCTGTGGCGGTCGTACAAGGCGACGGGGGACGAGCGGCTGCGGGAACAGCTGATCCTGCACTACTCGCCCCTGGTGAAGTACGTGGCGGGCCGGGTCAGCGTGGGGCTGCCGCCCAACGTCGAACAGGCCGACTTCGTCTCCTCCGGTGTGTTCGGGCTGATCGACGCGATCGAGAAGTTCGACCTCGACCGCGAGATCAAGTTCGAGACGTACGCGATCACCCGGATCCGGGGCGCGATGATCGACGAACTGCGCGCGCTGGACTGGATCCCCCGCTCGGTGCGGCAGAAGGCGCGCAACGTGGAGCGCGCGTACGCCACGCTGGAGGCACGGCTGCGCCGCACCCCCTCGGAGAGCGAGGTGGCCGTGGAGATGGGGATCGCGGTCGAGGACCTCCACGCGGTCTTCAGCCAGTTGTCGCTGGCCAACGTGGTGGCCCTGGAGGAGCTGCTGCACGCCGGGAGCGAGGGCGGCGACCGGCTCAGTCTCATGGACACCCTGGAGGACACCGCCGCCGACAATCCCGTGGAGGTCGCCGAGGACCGTGAGCTGCGCCGGCTCCTGGCGCGGGCGATCAACACGCTGCCGGAGCGCGAGAAGACCGTCGTCACCCTGTACTACTACGAGGGCCTCACGCTCGCCGAGATCGGCAACGTGCTGGGGGTGACCGAGAGCCGGGTCAGTCAGATCCACACCAAGTCGGTGTTGCAGCTGCGCGCCAAGCTGGCCGGTTTCGGCCGTTGAACTGGGCTTATGGCATCGCGACGGCGTCCGTCGCCACCCGCTCGACGGCCGCGCGGTCGGGTGACCGTCTCCCGCACGGGGGGACGCGTCCGTAAAGTGGTGGGGTGCCAAGGATTCGAGCGGCCTCCGTGGCCGAGCACCGGTCGATGCAGCGTGCCGCCCTGCTGGACGCGGCACGCTCCCTGCTGTCCGACGGCGGAACGGAGGCGCTGACCTTCCCCGCCCTCGCCGAACGGACGGGCCTGGCCCGGTCGTCGGTCTACGAGTACTTCCGGTCCCGCGCGGCCGTCGTCGAGGAGCTGTGCGCCGTCGACTTCCCGGTCTGGGCGGCCGAGGTCGAGGCGGCGATGGAGCGCGAGACGACCCCCGAGGCCAAGGTCGAGGCGTATGTGCGCACCCAGCTCGACCTGGTCGGGGACCGGCGCCACCGCGCGGTCGTGGCCATCTCCGCCAGTGAGCTGGACGCCGGTGCGCGGGAGAAGATCCGGGCGGCGCACGGCGGGCTGATCGCCATGATCGTCGAGGCGCTGGCGGAGATGGGTCACGCCGAGCCCAGGCTCGCGGCCATGCTGCTGCAGGGCGTCGTGGACGCGGCCGTGCGGCGGATCGAACTGGGCGCGGCCGAGGTGCCCGAGGCGATCACCCGGGCGGCGGTCTCCATGGCGCTGCGGGGCGTGCGCGGCTGATCGCCCGCTGCTTTCCGGACCGGTCTCCGGACCGGTCTCCGGACGCGTCTCCGGGCCGGTCCTCGGACGGGTTCTCGGCGGGCCGGTCCCCGGACTGCCCCTCGGACCGTTCTTCGGGCAGCGGCACCCCCAGGACCGGCAGCAGCCTCGACGGCCCCGAGTCCAGCAGCCACGGCGGGAGCAGGGACAGCGGGTCGAGGTAGACGTCCCCGCGCAGCAGGCCCCAGTGCAGGCAGGCCGTGCAGTGCGAGCCAGTAGGCTCGACCGTGCCGAGCGCCTCGCCCGCCGCCACCTCGTCGCCCTCGCGTACCGAGGCCGAGACCGGCTCGTACGTGGTACGCAGGGGCGGGTCGCCGGTACCCGTCAGTGCGAGTGAGACGACGCCCCTGCCCGCCACCCGCCCCGCGAAGGACACCCGCCCCGCCGCCACCGCCCGCGCCGGGGCCCCGCCCGCCGCCGCGAGGTCCACGCCCCGGTGGCCAGCACCGTAGGCACTGGCCGGGGGCTCCCACCCCCGCAGGACCGCGGGCCGGGTGCCCACCGGCCACCACCGGGCCACGGCCGGCACCGCCGGATCCGGACCCCGCCCCACGGCCGCCGACGCCACCACCGGCACCGCCCGCGCGGCGCCGAACGGCGCCGGGGCCAGGACGGCCGACAGCAGCACCACCCACGCACACGCACACACGCACGCACTCACACATCGCCTCGCTCGCATGCGAGAACCGTCCCGCACGGAGCGGGCCGCCGTGCGGGCCTGTGGACCGCCGCCCGGTTGTGGACAGCCGCGTCACCCGGTACCCCTCCGGTCCCGTACACTTCTGGTGGCGATCCGGGTCACCGGGTCGACTTCGCACGCCCCGACACGACGCCTTCCAAGGCGCGTGTCAGCGCCCCTCGGTCCCTTGCGGCACGGCGCACAGCGGGCGTCAGGCGCGCAGGCCGTCCGGCTCGCGCGGCACAACCGAGAAAACCAAGGAGAACGGCCATGGCCGTCGTCACGATGCGGGAGCTGCTGGAAAGCGGCGTCCACTTCGGTCACCAGACCCGTCGCTGGAACCCGAAGATGAAGCGCTTCATCTTCACCGAGCGCAACGGCATCTACATCATCGACCTGCTCCAGTCGCTGTCGTACATCGACCGCGCCTACGAGTTCGTCAAGGAGACCGTCGCCCACGGCGGCACGGTCATGTTCGTCGGCACGAAGAAGCAGGCGCAGGAGGCCATCGCCGAGCAGGCCACCCGCGTCGGCATGCCCTACGTCAACCAGCGCTGGCTGGGCGGCATGCTCACCAACTTCTCGACCGTCTACAAGCGCCTGCAGCGCCTGAAGGAGCTCGAGCAGATCGACTTCGAGGACGTGGCCGCCTCCGGCCTCACCAAGAAGGAGCTGCTGGTCCTCTCCCGCGAGAAGGCCAAGCTGGAGAAGACCCTCGGCGGTATCCGCGAGATGTCCAAGGTGCCCAGCGCCGTCTGGATCGTGGACACCAAGAAGGAGCACATCGCGGTCGGCGAGGCCCGGAAGCTCAACATCCCGGTCGTGGCCATCCTCGACACCAACTGCGACCCCGACGAGGTCGACTACAAGATCCCGGGCAACGACGACGCGATCCGCTCCGTCACCCTGCTCACCCGCGTGATCGCCGACGCCGTCGCCGAGGGCCTCATCGCCCGCTCCGGTGCCGCCGGTGGTGCCAAGGGTGAGAAGGCCGCCGGCGAGCCGCTCGCCGAGTGGGAGCGCGACCTGCTCGAGGGCGAGAAGAAGGACGAGGCCGTCGAGGCCGCCGCCGAGGCGCCCGCCCCCGACGCCAAGGTCTCCGAGGCCGTCGAGGAGGCCGCCACCGAGGTGGCCGCCGCCGACGCCGACAAGCCCGCCGAGGCCCCGGCCGCGGACGCCGAGCAGGCCTGACCCCTCACCACCTTCGGGTTCTGGACGGCGGGGGCCCACGAAGCCCCCGCCGTCCGGCCCGTAGATCTTCGGACTTCGAGAGAGATTCCTGAATCATGGCGAACTACACCGCCGCCGACGTCAAGAAGCTTCGTGAGCTCACCGGCGCCGGCATGATGGACTGCAAGAAGGCGCTGGACGAGGCCGAGGGCAACGTCGAGAAGGCCGTCGAGGCGCTCCGTATCAAGGGCCAGAAGGGCGTCGCCAAGCGCGAGGGCCGCTCCGCCGAGAACGGTGCCGTCGTCTCGATCATCGCCGACGACAACACCTCCGGTGTCCTGGTCGAGCTGAAGTGCGAGACGGACTTCGTCGCCAAGGGTGACAAGTTCCAGAACGTCGCCAAGGCCATCGCCGAGCACGTCGCCAAGGCCGCCCCGGCGGACCTGGAGGCCCTGCTCGCCTCCGAGATCGAGGCCGGCAAGACCGTCCAGGCGTACGTGGACGAGGCCAACGCCAACCTCGGCGAGAAGATCGTCCTGGACCGCTTCGCGCAGTTCTCCGGCGGCTTCGTGACCGCGTACATGCACCGCACGATGCCCGACCTGCCCCCGCAGATCGGTGTCCTCGTCGAGCTGGACAAGCCGAACGCGGACATCGCCAAGGGCATCGCCCAGCACATCGCCGCCTTCGCGCCGAAGTACCTCTCCAAGGAGGACGTCCCGGCCGAGGTCGTCGAGTCCGAGCGCCGCGTCGCCGAGGAGACCACCCGCGCCGAGGGCAAGCCGGAGGCCGCCCTGCCGAAGATCGTCGAGGGTCGCCTCAACGGCTTCTTCAAGGACGCGACCCTGCTGGGCCAGCCCTACGCCCTGGACAACAAGAAGTCCGTCCAGAAGGTGCTGGAAGAGGCCGGTGTCACCCTGAAGCGCTTCTCGCGCATCAAGGTCGGCATCTGAGTCCGTACCGCGACGGACGCTCGACCCCGGTAGGGTCGACAGCAGTCGTCGGCGCCGTTCGCGCAGGCCGTGGCGCACGCGCGCGTGGCGGCGGACGACAGCAGATCTGACGAGGAGGCCATTGCCGCGTATGGGATGCGAAACACGCCCCCACCGGCAGTGGCCTTCTTCGTGTGTGTGACCCACGTAAAAGAGGCGAGATCTCCATGACCACCAAGGCCGAGAAGAGCGACGACGGCAAAGTACGCGGCCGCTTCATGCTGAAGCTGTCCGGAGAGGCCTTCTCCGGCGGTGGCGGCCTGGGCGTCGACCCCGACGTGGTGCACGCCATCGCCCGCGAGATCGCGGCCGTCGTACGCGACGGCGCCGAGATCGCCGTCGTCATCGGCGGCGGCAACTTCTTCCGCGGGGCCGAACTCCAGGTGCGCGGCATGGACCGCGCCCGCTCCGACTACATGGGCATGCTCGGCACCGTGATGAACTGCCTGGCCCTCCAGGACTTCCTGGAGAAGGAGGGCGTCGACTGCCGCGTGCAGACCGCCATCACCATGGGCCAGGTCGCCGAGCCGTACATCCCGCTGCGCGCAGTGCGCCACCTGGAGAAGGGCCGCGTGGTCATCTTCGGCGCCGGAATGGGCATGCCCTACTTCTCCACCGACACCACCGCCGCCCAGCGCGCCCTGGAGATCGACGCCGAGGCGCTGCTCATGGGCAAGAACGGCGTGGACGGGGTCTACGACTCCGACCCCAAGACCAACCCGGACGCCGTGAAGTTCGACGCGCTCGGCTACGGCGAGGTCATCACCCGCGATCTCAAGGTCGCCGACGCCACCGCCGTCACGCTCTGCCGCGACAACAGCCTCCCGATCGTGGTCTTCGAGCTGTTGAAGGAGGGCAATATCGCCCGCGCCGTCAAGGGTGAGAAGATCGGCACGCTCGTGGGTGACCAGGGCACCCGGGACTGACCGGAGAACACCCCCCTGTCCGCGGACGCCACCTGTCCGGGGGACGGACGGGACGGGGCCGGGCCGGGGGATGGACAATGTCCCGCCGGTCGGGAACCGTGCAGGAAGAACGCGACGCAGCCGGCCGCCGCCCCGCCAGGGGACCGCAGCCGGGCCTACTCAAGACACGCAGGAGCAAGTGGTGATCGAAGAGACCCTCCTCGAGGCCGAGGAGAAGATGGAGAAGGCCGTCGTGGTCGCCAAGGAGGACTTCGCCGCGATCCGCACCGGCCGTGCGCACCCGGCGATGTTCAACAAGATCGTGGCCGACTACTACGGCGCGCTGACGCCGATCAACCAGCTGGCCTCGTTCTCCGTGCCCGAGCCGCGCATGGCCGTGGTGACGCCCTTCGACAAGAGCGCCCTGCGCAACATCGAACAGGCGATCCGCGACTCCGACCTGGGCGTCAACCCGAGCAACGACGGCAACATCATCCGAGTGGTGTTCCCCGAGCTGACCGAGGAGCGCCGCCGCGACTACATCAAGGTCGCCAAGGCCAAGGGCGAGGACGCCAAGGTGTCCATCCGCTCCGTGCGCCGCAAGGCCAAGGACGCCATCGACAAGCTGATCAAGGACGGCGAGGTCGGCGAGGACGAGGGCCGTCGTGCGGAGAGCGAGCTCGAGCAGACCACCTCGAAGTACGTCGCCCAGGTGGACGAGCTCCTGAAGCACAAGGAAGCGGAGCTGCTCGAGGTCTGATGAACGACTCTTCCTGGGGAGCGCCGCCACAAGCCGGGTACTGGGGGCCGTCCGACGGGGGACCTGTCCAGGGCGCTGCCCCGGCGGGTTCCGCATACGATGCGCAGTACGCGCAGCAGACTCGCCCCATGCCCATCGTGCCCGACGTACCCGAACACGGCGGTGACCAGGACGACGACCGGGGGGCCGCTCGGGCGAGCGGTCCCCTGTTCCAGAACCCGCCGGTGCAGCCGTATGCGGCGGTGCCGCAGAATCCGGAGCCCATGCCCGACGCCCCGCAGCCGGCGCAGTCCCAGCCGCCGCCGAAGAAGACCGCGGGGCGCGACCTGGGCGCGGCGATAGGGGTCGGCGTCGGACTCGGCGCCGTCATCGTCGCGTCGCTGTTCGTCGTCAAGGCGGTCTTCGTCGGCGTGGTCGCGGTCGCGGTCGTCGTGGGCCTGTGGGAGCTGACCAAGCGGCTGGAGGAGCGCAAGGGCATCAGGGCGCCGCTCGTGCCGCTGGCGATCGGCGGCGCGGCGATGGTGGTCGCCGGGTACGCGCGAGGTGCCGAGGGCGCGTGGGTCGCCATGGCGCTCACGGCGCTGGCCGTGCTCGTGTGGCGGATGACCGAGCCGCCGGAGGGCTACCTCAAGGACGTCACGGCGGGTCTGTTCGCGGCCTTCTACGTGCCCTTCCTGGCCACGTTCGTCACGATGATGCTGATGGCCGACGACGGCGCGCAGCGCGTGCTGACCTTCCTGTTGCTCACGGTCGTCAGCGACACCGGCGCCTATGCCGTCGGCTGGCGCTTCGGCAGGACCAAGCTCGCCCCGCGCATCAGCCCCGGCAAGACCCGCGAGGGGCTGCTGGGAGCGGTGGCCTTCGCGATGGCGGCGGGCGCGGTGTGCATGCAGTTCATGATCGAGGACGGCGTCTGGTGGCAGGGCCTGCTGCTCGGCCTCGCGGTCGCCGTCAGCGCCACGCTGGGCGACCTCGGTGAGTCCATGATCAAGCGCGACCTCGGTATCAAGGACATGGGCACCCTCCTGCCGGGCCACGGCGGCATCATGGACCGCCTGGACTCCCTCCTGCCGACGGCGCCGGTGGTGTGGCTCCTGCTGGTGATCTTCGTGGGGTCGGGCTGATCCGGCCGGCGTGAGCCCGCAGGGCCGGCCTCGCGACCGCCCCCACCTGCACGTTCTTCGACGAGAGACCCGTTGTCCACAGGGCGGCGGGTCTCTTCTCATATGTCTGCGACACTGGTACAGCCATGCCTAAGCCCGGAGAACTCACATTCGTCGCCCCCCGCGGAGCCAAGAAGCCGCCGCGGCACCTTGCCGATCTCACGCCCGCCGAGCGTAAAGAGGCCGTCGTCGCTGCCGGCGAGAAGGCCTTTCGTGCCAAGCAGCTCTCGCAGCACTACTTCGCGCGGTACGCGCACGACCCCGAGCAGTGGACCGACATCCCCGCCGGTTCGCGGGAGGGGCTCCGGGAGGCGCTGCTGCCCGAGCTGATGACGGTCGTCCGGCATCTGTCGACCGACCAGGGCACCACCCGCAAGACGCTCTGGAAGCTGTTCGACGGGACGCTCGTCGAGTCGGTGCTCATGCGCTACCCGGACCGGGTGACCATGTGCATCAGCTCCCAGGCGGGCTGCGGCATGAACTGCCCATTCTGTGCCACGGGGCAGGCCGGCCTGGACCGGAACCTGTCGACGGCCGAGATCGTGCACCAGATCGTGGACGGCATGCGGGCGCTCAGGGACGGAGAGGTCCCCGGAGGCCCGGCCCGGCTCAGCAACATCGTGTTCATGGGCATGGGTGAGCCCCTGGCCAACTACAACCGGGTCGTCGGCTCCATCCGCCGGCTCACCGACCCGGAGCCGGACGGGCTGGGGCTCTCCCAGCGCGGCATCACCGTCTCCACCGTCGGTCTCGTCCCGGCGATCAACCGCTTCACCGGCGAGGGCTTCAAGTGCCGCCTCGCCATCTCGCTGCACGCCCCCGACGACGAGCTGCGCGACACCCTCGTCCCCGTCAACACGCGCTGGAAGGTGCGTGAGGTGCTGGACGCCGGGTTCGAGTACGCCGCGAAGTCAGGGCGCCGGCTCTCCATCGAGTACGCGCTGATCCGGGACATCAACGACCAGGCGTGGCGGGGCGACCGCCTCGGGCGGCTGCTCAAGGGCCGCCCGGTGCACGTCAACCTCATCCCGCTCAACCCCACGCCCGGCTCGAAGTGGACCGCGTCGCGGCCCGAGGACGAGAAGGCGTTCGTGGAGGCGATCGCGGCGCACGGTGTGCCGGTGACGATCCGGGACACCCGTGGCCAGGAGATCGACGGGGCGTGTGGTCAGCTCGCCGCGAGCGAGCGGTAACCTGACCGGCGTCAGTACAACGCCACAGTAACCACATCTTCATATTCCGACAGGGGAGCGCCACAGCGCTGAGAGTGCGGCACCGGCCGCAGACCCTCCGAACCTGGCCCAGGTCATTCTGGGTAGGGAGATCGGTCACCACTCGAGCTGTTGCGCCCTGCCCGGGACCCTCGCCAGGGGTCGCGGGCGGGGCCGCGTCTTCTCCTGGTCACCCAGGAGGAATCAGTGAGCATCACCAAGAAGGTCACCGTCCTGGCCGTCGGCCTCGGCATGGCCGGCGGCCTGGCCGCCTGCGGGTCGTCGTCCGACGAAGGGCAGGGGTCCGGCGACTCCAAGACCGTGACCCTGGTCAGCCATGACTCGTGGGCCTCTTCGAAGGAGGTCGTCGCCGCCTTCGAGAAGAGCTCCGGCTACAAGGTCAGGGTCCTGGAGGACGGCGACGCCGGGCAGGCCGTCAACAAGGCCGTCCTCACCAAGGACAACCCGCAGGGCGACGTCTTCTTCGGCGTCGACAACACCCTGCTCTCCCGCGCCCTCGACAACGGGCTGTTCCAGCCGTACGAGGCAAAGGGCTCCGACCTGGTCCTGCCCGAGTACCGGGCCGACCAGGACAAGCACCGGGTCACGCCCGTCGACACCGGTGACGTCTGCGTCAACTACGACAAGGCGTACTTCAGCAAGAACAAGCTGACCCCGCCGGACTCCTTCGACGACCTGGTCAAGCCGGAGTACAAGGACCTGCTCGTCACCGAGAACGCGGGCAGTTCCTCGCCCGGCCTGGGCTTCCTGCTCGGTACCGCCGCCAAGTACGGGGACGACGGCTGGGAGGGCTACTGGAAGAAGCTCAAGGCCAACGGCGTCAAGGTCGTCGACAGCTGGGAGCAGGCCTACAACGAGCAGTTCTCCGGCTCGGCCGGGGGCAAGAAGGCCAAGGGCGACCGCCCGCTCGTCGTCTCCTACGCCTCCTCCCCGCCCGCCGAGGTGATCTACGCCGAACCGCAGCCGTCCACCGCGCCCACGGGCGTCGCCGACGGCACCTGCTTTCGCCAGGTCGAGTACGCGGGCCTGCTGAGCAACGCCAAGAACCCCGAGGGAGGCAAGGCACTCCTCGACTTCCTCATCGGCAAGCAGTTCCAGGAGGACCTGCCGCTGAACATGTTCGTGTACCCGGTGCGGGAGGGCGCGCGGATCCCCGAGGCGTTCGCGAAGTACGGGCCGCAGGCCGAGGACCCGCAGACCATGGACCCGGCGAAGATCGCCGGCAATCGCGACCAGTGGGTCAAGTCGTGGACCTCGCTCGTACTGAAGTAGGCAAGGGAGCCCCCAGGGCTCGGAACCCGCGCGGGAGCGCGGCGCGGCTCGCCCTGATGGTCGTGCCCGTCGCGTTCTTCGCGGTGTTCTTCGCCTACCCCGTCGCCGCGATCGTCGCGCGCGGCCTGGAGGTCGACGGCGCCTGGCAGTTCGGCCGGATCGGCGACGTGCTCGCCCAGTCCGACGTGCGGCACGTGCTGTGGTTCACGACCTGGCAGGCGCTGGCGTCCACCGCGCTCACCCTGCTGATCGCACTGCCCGGCGCCTATGTCTTCGCCCGCTTCGACTTTCCAGGCAAGCAGGTGCTGCGGGCGGTGGTAACCGTGCCGTTCGTGCTGCCGACGGTCGTCGTGGGGACGGCGTTCCTGGCGCTGGTGGGGCGCGGCGGGCTGCTCGACGAGCTGTGGGGCGTACGGCTGGACACGACCGTGTGGGCCATCCTGCTCGCGCACGTCTTCTTCAACTACGCCGTCGTGGTGCGCACCGTGGGCGGCCTGTGGGCGCAGCTCGACCCGCGGCAGGAGGAGGGCGCGCGGATGCTCGGTGCCTCCCGCCCGCGGGCCTGGCGGCAGGTCACGCTGCCCGCGCTCGCTCCCGCGGTGGCGGCCGCCGCGCTGATGGTGTTCCTGTTCACCTTCACCTCCTTCGGCGTCGTGCAGATCCTCGGCGGGCCCGCCTTCTCCACCCTGGAGGTGGAGATCTACCGGCAGACGTCCCAGGTCTTCGACCTGTCCACGGCGGCCGTGCTGACGCTGATCCAGTTCGTGGCGGTCGCCGCGGTCCTCGCCGTGCACGCCCGGACGGTACGGCGGCGGGAGAGCGCCCTGCGGCTGGTGGACGCCGCCACGACCGCGCGCAGGCCCCGGGGCACGGGCCAGTGGGCGCTGCTGGCGGGCGTCCTGGCCACCGTCGCGCTGCTGCTGGTGCTGCCGCTCGCCGTGCTGGTCCAGCGGTCGCTCGGCGCACCCGGCTTCGGCTACTATCGGGCGCTGACCAGTGCCGACGGCGGCGCCTTCCTGGTCCCGCCGATCGAGGCCATCGGCAACTCCCTCCAGTACGCCGTCGCCGCCACCGCCATCGCCGTGGTGATCGGCGGTCTCGCCGCCGCCGCGCTCACCCGGCGGGACGCGGGCCGCTTCGTGCGGGGCTTCGACGCGCTGCTGATGCTGCCGCTCGGGGTGTCCGCCGTGACCGTCGGTTTCGGGTTCCTGATCGCGCTGGACGAACCGCCGCTGGACCTGCGCTCCTCCTGGATCCTGGTGCCGCTCGCCCAGGCGCTGGTCGGTGTCCCCTTCGTCGTACGGACCATGCTGCCCGTGCTGCGGGCGGTGGACGGACGGCTGCGGGAGGCGGCGGCGGTGCTCGGAGCCTCGCCCTGGCGGGTGTGGCGGGAAGTGGACCTGCCGATGGTGCGGCGGGCGCTGCTGGTCGCGGCCGGGTTCGCCTTCGCCGTGTCCCTCGGGGAGTTCGGCGCGACCGTGTTCATCGCGCGGCCCGACAACCCGACGCTGCCGGTCGCCGTGGCGCGGCTGCTGGGCAGGCCCGGGGACATGAACTACGGCCAGGCCATGGCCCTTTCGACGATTCTGATGCTGGTGTGCGCGGTGGCGCTGGTGGTGCTGGAGCGGCTGCGCACCGACCGGAGCGGGGAGTTCTAGAGATGCGACTGGTTGTGCGGGTGATCCAGGGATGCTGCTGAACGTCGAGGAAGCGACCGTCCGCTTCGGCGGGCGGGCCGTGCTGGACGCCGTCGGCCTGGAGGTCGCCGAGCACGAGGTGGTGTGCGTGCTCGGGCCCAGCGGCAGCGGCAAGTCGACGCTGCTGCGCGCGGTGGCCGGGCTCCAGCCGCTGGACGCCGGGCGGGTGACGCTCGACGGGCGGGACCAGGCCGGGGTGCCCGCGCACCGGCGCGAGCTGGGGCTGATGTTCCAGGACCACCAGCTGTTCCCGCAGCGGGACGTGGCCGGAAACATCGCCTTCGGGCCCCGGATGCGGGGCGCGTCCCGCACCGAACAGCGGGACCGGGTGGCGGAGTTGCTGGAGCTGGTCGGACTGCCGGGCGCCGGACGCCGGTCCGTCGCCGCGCTCTCCGGCGGCGAGCAGCAGCGGGTGGCCCTCGCCCGGGCGCTCGCGCCCCGGCCCCGGCTGCTGATGCTGGACGAGCCGCTCGGTCAGCTCGACCGCTCGCTGCGGGAGCGCCTCGTGGTCGAACTTCGGGAGCTGTTCGGCCGGTTGGGCACCACGGTGCTCGCCGTGACGCACGACCAGGGCGAGGCGTTCGCGCTCGCCGACCGGGTCGTGGTGATGCGGGACGGGCGGATCGCGCAGTCGGGGACGCCGCTCGAGGTGTGGCAGCGGCCGGCCGACGCCTTCGTGGCCCGTTTCCTCGGCTTCGACAACGTGGTGGAGGCGACCGTCGCCGGGCAGGTCGCGGACACGCCGTGGGGCAAGGTCCCGGTCCCCGAGGACGCCCTGCAGGGGACGCGGACGGTGCTCGTGCGGCCGGCCGGGGTCCGGATCGTCGCCGCCGACGCGGGCCTGCCGTGCACGGTCGCGGCCCGCACCTTCCGGGGCACCCATGTCGCCGTGCGCCTCCAGCCGGAGGACGCGCCGCCCCTGGAGGCGGCGTGCGCGCTGCGGGCGGCACCGGAGGTCGGGGACGCGGTCGGAGTGGAGTTCGAGGCGGCGGAGGTCGTCGTGCTCGGCTGAGCGCCGGCCCGCAGCGGGCCGGCGCTCCCCGGACATGACGGCGGCCCGCCCCCGAACCGGGGACGGGCCACCGCCGCTGTCCAGCTGGGTGCGGGCGTCAGCGGGTGCTGTTCGCTCCGCGACGGCGCAGGCCGAAGAAGACGGCACCGCCACCGACGACGACCAGGGCCGCCGCGATGCCGGCGATCATGCCGGTGTTGGAGTTGGCACCGGTCTCGGCGAGGTTGGAGTCACCGGCCGCCGGGGACGGCGCGTTGCTCGGCGCGGCCGCCGGCGCGGTGCTCTGGTCCTCCGTCGGCGCGGGGGCCGAGGTGGACGGCTCGGGGGCCGGGGTCTCCGTCTCGTCGGACGGGGTCGAGGAGCTCTCCGACGGGGTCGGGGTCGGGGTGTCCTCGGTCTTGCAGGGGGTCGACGGGGTCACGAGGTTCGGCTTGATGTCCTCGTCGACGTACCGGTCGGCCTTGACGTGGATGCGGTACTCGGCGTTCGGCTTCCAGTCCGCGGCGAAGGTGATGGTGCTGCCCTCGCGCGAGCCCTTGACCGTCTGCTCGCCGATCTTCTCGGCGTCGGCACCGTTGTTCTGCAGGTAGACGGTGACGACGGCGGGGATGCCGGCGGGGTCCACGTCGGTGACGGTGATGACACCCTTGTCGCCTTCGCACTTGGCGGCGGCGGAGAACTCGCTGATGTCGCAGGCGAGGGCGTTGCCGGCGGCGCCGACGGCCAGGGCCGCCGAGGCGGCGACGACGCCGAGGGCGCGGACGCTACGGCGTGACGCCGTACGGCTGATTATGGACAGGACTGCCACGTTTGTCCTTTACGGGAGCGCAGATGGGGGGTGGGCAGGGTGCCGACGCCCGATGACACGGCATCAGCACACCCATGAGCCTCACTGGTTTATAAGCGGTGCATAAGCAGTGTCAACGCATATGCCAGCCAAGCACGTTGACTTTGCCGTCTTATTAACCGCCTACACGTTTCAGTGCGTCGGCAGGCGCCCCGGCCCCCCGCCGGCTCAGCCTTCGACCGCCGCCGGGTCCATCCACACGACCTCGAAGGTGTGGCCGTCGACGTCGTCGAAGGCGCGCCCGTACATGAAGCCGTGGTCCTGGGTCTCGCCGCTGACCGAACCGCCGGCCGCGACCGCCTTCTCCACCAGCTCGTCGACCTTCTCGCGGCTCTCGGCGCTCAGCGCGAGGAGCACCTCGCTGGACTTGCTGGAGTCCACGATCTCCTTCTTCGTGAACTGGCGGTACTTCTCCGGCGTGTGCACCATCACGACGATGGTCTCGCTGAGCGGGATCGAGGCCGTGGTGTCATCGCTGAACTGGGCGTTGATCTCGTAGCCGAGACCGGTGAAGAACTTCTTCGAGGCGGCCAGGTCGTTGGTGGCCAGGTTCACGAAGATCATCTGCTGGTACATGAGGGCCTCTCCCGTAAGTGCGCTGCCGTTGCCGTGCTGTTCGAAGGGTTAGACGTACGGCGGGCGCGGAACTCATCGCCGTTTCGTGGATCTCTTCGAGAATTTTCTCGCGGGTGCCGCGAGGACGTCAGCGGGACAGGGGGAGCGCCGCCAGTTCCGCGACGATCAGGGTCAGCGCACCGAACAGGGCGAGCAGCGCGGCGGCGCGCACGGCGGCCGCGGCGCGCAGGGTCGCCGGGGGCGCCCCCAGCCGCAGCAGGGCGTCGGTGGTGTCGGCGCGGGCGTGTTTGGCCTCCACGGCCGCGGTGAGGAGGGTGGCCACCGTGCAGCCGGCCACGAGGAGGGCGCCCAGGGTGCTCAACGCCCCGAAGTCCGGGCCGTCGGTGGCGTACAGGGAGGTGGCGACGTAGGCCGCGGCGGCCACGGCGCAGACGACGCCGAGGGGGCGGCCGATGCGGTGCGCCTCGTCCATGAGGACGCGCCCGGCCAGCAGCCGCAGGGCGCCGGGTCGGGCGGCCTGGAGGAGGCGGCCGCACAGGTGGGTGAGGCCGGGGCCGGCGAGGGCCAGGCCCAGGGCGGTGAGGGCCCAGCCGATGAGTACGCCGGCCGACGGGGTGGCGTCGGGGGTGGTGGCCGGGTGCCCGGTGTAGGTCTCGACGGCGAGGCCCGCGGCGAGTACGGCGATGCCCCAGGGCAGGACGGTGGTGTTCGGCGGGCGGGGTGCCGGGAGGGCGGGGGCGGAGTCCTGCACGGGCGGGGGCCCGTCCGGGTCCGCCGCCAGGTCGCCGTCACCGGGCCGCGTCAGCAGGGCGGCTCCGCCGGAGGGGGCGTCCGGGGACTCGGCGGCGCCGGCGGACGCCTGCCGGGCCTCGGGAGCCGGGGCACCTGCCTGAGCCGGGGACGCCGTCCAGCGGGCGCCGAAGCGGCCGTAGGCGCCGAAGGTCTCCCGGGCCTTGCCCCAGCCGTACGCCCCGAAGCGGCCGTAGCCCCGGGCGCCGGTGGCCGGGGCGCGGCGCGGCTCGCGGGGGCGCAGGGAGTACGCGACCGCGGCCGAGGCGGCGGCCGGGACCAGGGCCAGCAGCGTCAGGATCGCCGGGGCCGGGAGGGACTGGCCGACGGCCAGCGCGTCGGCCGGGACGCCGTCGGAGGGCGGGCCCGTCAGGTCGCCGCGCAGGTGGAGGAAGAGCAGCAGGGCAGCCACCGAGCCGAGCGCGCCCGACAGGGCCGTGGTCGTCGCGGAGACGGCCATCAGCCGGCCCGGCCCGAGGCCGATCGCGGACAGCCCCGAGCGGGGCCGGGTGCCGGGGTCGGTGCGGGCCACGGCGACCGCGAGGTACACCGTGGCGGCGAGCGGCGCCGCGCACCAGGCGAGGCGGAGGGCGGAGGAACCGGGCGCGTCCGGGTGGCTCATCGCGTGTCCGAAGGCGCACAGCAGCAGGAAGCCCGTGCCCGCCGAGGCCACCGCGACCAGCAGACGGCGCAGGTGGACGGCGAGATGGGCGGCGCGGGTCAGGCGGAGAGCGAGCACGCGGCCCGGCCTTCCGTTCCGGAGGCCCCGGTGGCGCCCGTGGCCACCGCGGTCTCGGCGAGCGGGGGCAGATGCACGGTCCGTACCCGCCGTCCGTCCAGCAGCGCCACCGCGCGGTCCGCCAGGCCGGCGGTCTGCGCCTCGTGCGTCGCGAGGACGACGGTGATGCCGTGCGAGCGGGCCGCCGTGGTGAGGGTGCGCAGCACCTGGGCGCGGTCGGCGCGGTGCAGCGGCGCCGTGGGCTCGTCGGCGAAGAGGACCGCGGGCGCGACGGCCAGCGCGCGGGCGATGCACACCCGCTGCCGCTCGGCCTGCTGGAGCTCCCGCGGGCGCCGACGGGCCTTGTCGCCGACGTCCAGGCGGTCCAGCCACTCCAGGGCGGCGGTCTTGGCCCGGCGCCGGCCCGTGCCGCGCAGCATGAGGGGGAGGGCGGCGTTCTCCCAGGCGTTCAGTTCCGGGACCAGTACGGGGGCGGGGTCGATCCAGCCGAAGCGGTCGCGGCGCAGCCGTTCGCGGCTGAGCGGTCCCATGGTGTGCACCGGCACGCTGTTGAACCACACCTCGCCGTCCTGCGGCCGGACCAGTCCGGACAGACAGCGCAGCAGAGTGGTCTTGCCGCTTCCGCGCGGGCCGCTCACGGCGAGGATCTCGCCCTCGCGGACGCCGAGCGACACGCCTTGAAGCGCGGGGGAGCCGTCCTGGTGCTGGAAGTGCAGGGCGCGGGCCCAGAGCACGTCGTTGTCCGGCGGGGCCTCCATGGGCGTACACCTCGGTTCTGATCCGTGTTTCCCCGGTCACGTCCCCCGTCCGGGGGAACGAGGAGGGGGCCGATCGGTCACTGGGCACGGTAAGGAGTCGCCGCGGGGGAAGCCGGAAAGCACGCGGCCCCGGGCCGCCGTTCTCACTCGAACGGACGGCGCCGGGGCCCGTGATGATCTTCTGGAAGTACCAGATGACCATCTGCTCGGACGATCAGAGCTTCGTCCACGCCTCCGTGAGCGTGGCGCGCAGGATCTGCTCGATCTCGTCGAAGGTCTCCTGGTTGGAGATCAGCGGCGGGGCGAGCTGGATGACCGGGTCGCCGCGGTCGTCGGCACGGCAGTACAGGCCGTTCTCGAAGAGCTTCTTGGAGAGGAAGCCGTACAGGACGCGCTCGGTCTCCTCGTCGGTGAAGGACTCCTTGGTGTTCTTGTCCTTGACCAGCTCGATGCCGTAGAAGAAGCCGTTGCCGCGGACGTCGCCGACGATCGGCAGGTCGTGCAGCTTCTCCAGGGTGGCGCGGAAGGCGCCCTCGTTGTCCAGCACGTGCTGGTTGAGGCCCTCGCGCTCGAAGAGGTCGAGGTTGGCGATGCCGACCGCGGCGGAGACCGGGTGGCCGCCGAAGGTGTAGCCGTGCAGGAAGGTGTTGTCGCCCTTGTAGAACGGCTCGGCCAGGCGGTCCGAGATGATGCAGGCGCCGATCGGGGAGTAGCCCGAGGTCATGCCCTTGGCGCAGGTGATCATGTCCGGGACGTAGCCGAACTTGTCGCAGGCGAAGGTCGTGCCCAGGCGGCCGAAGGCGCAGATGACCTCGTCCGAGACGAGCAGCACGTCGTACTGGTCGCAGATCTCGCGCACCCGCTGGAAGTAGCCGGGCGGGGGCGGGAAGCAGCCGCCCGCGTTCTGGACGGGCTCCAGGAAGACGGCCGCGACCGTGTCCGGGCCCTCGAAGAGGATCTGCTGCTCGATCTGGTCGGCGGCCCAGCGGCCGAAGGCCTCGGGGTCGTCGCCGAAGATCGGGGCGCGGTAGATGTTGGTGTTCGGCACCTTGTGCGCGCCCGGGACGAGCGGCTCGAAGGGCGCCTTGAGGGCGGGCAGGCCGGTGATGGACAGGGCGCCCTGAGGGGTGCCGTGGTAGGCGACCGCGCGGGAGATGACCTTGTGCTTGGTCGGCTTGCCGGTCAGCTTGAAGTACTGCTTGGCGAGCTTCCAGGCGGTCTCGACCGCCTCGCCGCCGCCAGTGGTGAAGAAGACCTTGTTGAGGTCGCCGGGGGCCTCATTGGCGAGGCGCTCGGCCAGCTCGACGGCCTTCGGGTGGGCGTAGGACCAGATCGGGAAGAAGGCCAGCTCCTGTGCCTGCTTCGAGGCGGTCTCCGCCAGCTCCTGGCGGCCGTGTCCGGCCTGGACCACGAACAGGCCGGCGAGACCGTCGAGGTAACGCTTGCCCTTGTCGTCGTAGATGTGGGTGCCCTCACCGCGGACGATGGTGGGGACGGAGGCGTTCTCGTACGACGACATGCGGGTGAAGTGCATCCACAAGTGGTCGTACGCGGTCCTGCTGAGGTCCTTGGGGCTGTCGGTGCTCACGTTTATCGGGTTCCCCACATGTAGGTCTGCTTCTTGAGCTTCATGTAGACGAAGCTCTCGGTGGAGCGCACGCCGGGCACGGCCCGTATGCGTCGGTTGATGACCTCCAGGAGGTGGTCGTCGTCCTCGCAGACGACCTCCACCATCAGGTCGAACGAGCCCGCGGTCATCACCACGTACTCGCACTCGGACAGGGCCGTCAGCGCGTCGGCGACGGACTCCACGTCGCCCTCCACGTTGACACCGACCATCGCCTGGCGGCGGAAGCCCACGGTGAGCGGGTCCGTCACGGCGACGATCTGCATCACGCCCTGGTCGAGCAGCTTCTGGACGCGCTGGCGCACCGCGGCCTCGGAGAGGCCCACGGCCTTGCCGATGGCCGCGTACGGCCGGCGGCCGTCCTCCTGGAGCTGTTCGATGATGGCGAGGGAGACGGCGTCCAACTGGGGACCGCCGTTCCTGGACTCGCGGGAGTCCTTCGGGTCTGCGCTTCGACTGGCCACGGGTTCACTGTGCACGACGTCTCGACAGTTTCGCAAGGCCGTATCGATGAAATCCGTTGTCTAGGGTGTTTCAGTCTGCGGATTTCGCAATCAGGAGGCGATCGGGGGTGTTGAAAACGTCGGTGCACGGATTAGGGTGGGTGTCTCAGTGATTGGACACCCAACCTTGGAGGGCCGGCAGTGAGCACCGAGCTGCGTCGTCTGCGCAATTACATCGACGGTGAGTTCCGGGACGCCGCCGACGGACGGACCACGGAGGTGGTCAACCCCGCCACGGGAGAGGCCTACGCGACCGCGCCCCTGTCCGGACAGGCGGACGTGGACGCGGCCATGGCGGCCGCCGCCGCGGCCTTCCCGGCCTGGCGGGACCTGGTCCCGGCCGAGCGCCAGAAGGCCCTGCTCAAGATCGCCGACGCGTTCGAGGAGCGGGCCGAGGAGCTGATCGCGGCCGAGGTGGAGAACACGGGCAAGCCCATCGGGCTGACCCGCTCCGAGGAGATCCCGCCGATGGTCGACCAGATCCGCTTCTTCGCGGGCGCCGCGCGCATGCTGGAGGGCCGCAGCGCGGGTGAGTACATGGAGGGCCTGACCTCCATGATCCGCCGCGAGCCGATTGGCGTCTGCGCGCAGGTCGCCCCCTGGAATTACCCGATGATGATGGCCGTGTGGAAGTTCGCCCCGGCGCTCGCCGCGGGCAACACGGTCGTCCTCAAGCCGTCGGACACCACCCCGGCGTCCACGGCCCTGATGGCCGACATCATCGGCTCCATCGTGCCGAAGGGCGTCTTCAACGTCGTCTGCGGCGACCGCGACACCGGCCGCCTGATGGTCGAGCACGAGACCCCGGCGATGGCCTCCATCACCGGCTCCGTGCGGGCCGGCATGTCGGTCGCCGAGTCGGCGTCGAAGGACCTCAAGCGGGTCCACCTGGAGCTGGGCGGCAAGGCCCCGGTCGTCGTCTTCGAGGACACCGACATCCCCAAGGCCGTCGAGGACATCTCGACCGCGGGCTACTTCAACGCCGGCCAGGACTGCACGGCGGCCACCCGCGTCCTCGTCCACGAGTCGATCCACGACGAGTTCGTGAGCGCGCTCGCCAAGGCCGCGTCCGAGACCAAGACCGGCCAGCCGGACGACGAGGACGTGCTGTACGGGCCGCTCAACAACCCGAACCAGCTCAAGCAGGTCACCGGGTTCATCGAGCGCCTGCCCGCGCACGCCAAGGTCGAGGCGGGCGGCCACCGGGTCGGCGACAAGGGCTACTTCTACGCCCCGACCGTCGTCTCCGGTCTCAAGCAGGGTGACGAGATCATCCAGAAGGAGGTCTTCGGCCCGGTCATCACCGTCCAGTCCTTCCGCGACGAGGACCAGGCGGTCGAGTGGGCCAACGGCGTCGAGTACGCGCTGGCCTCCTCGGTGTGGACCAAGGACCACGGCCGCGCGATGCGGATGTCCAAGAAGCTGGACTTCGGCTGCGTGTGGATCAACACCCACATCCCGCTGGTCGCCGAGATGCCGCACGGCGGCTTCAAGAAGTCCGGCTACGGCAAGGACCTGTCGTCGTACGGCTTCGACGACTACACGCGGGTCAAGCACGTGATGACGTCGCTGGACGCGTAGGCCTCCGGCGGTTCAGCAGGATCGTGCGGCCCCGGACGGGAAATCCCGTCCGGGGCCGCGGTGCGTGCATCGTGAACGCGTTGCGGTCGACAGGGTGTCGGGCCTGGCCGGAGGTGCTCGACGCAGCGTCGATTGTCCCGCCGGGCAGAGGCGCGGGATCCTGCGGCCATGCCCCTGCTCCCGAGGACGCCCTCGATCTCCCGCCGGTCCCTGCTGCGCGGCCTGGGCGGCGGCGCCGCGCTCGGCGCGCTGGCCGGCTGCGGTGTGCCGGCCGCGTACGTCGCGCCGGGCGACCGCGCCGCCGCCGACCGGTCCGCCGCCGAACGCCGGCTCACCTGGGCGAACTGGCCGCTGTACATCGACACCGACGACGAACACCCGAGCCGGCGGCCCACGCTGGAGGCGTTCGAGGACCGGACGGGCATCTCCGTCGACTACATCGAGGAGATCAACGACAACGACGAGTTCTTCGGCAAGATCAGCCCGTCCCTGATGAACCACCAGCCCACCGACCGCGACCTGATCGTCATCAGCGACTGGATGTGCGGCCGGTTCGTCCGGCTCGGCTGGGTGCAGGAGATGGACCGCTCCCGGCAGCCGAACGTCACCGAGTACCTGGACCCGCTGCTGCGTTCGCCCGCCTTCGACCCCGGCCGCAAGTACACCGTGCCCTGGCAGTCGGGCATCACCGGCATCGCCTACAACCGCCGCCGGCTGGGCCGGGAGATCCGGCACGTGTCCGACCTGTGGGCGGCCGACCTCAAGGGCCGGGTGACCCTGCTGTCCGGCATGGACGAGGCGTTCGCCCTGCTGATGCAGGGCGACGGGGTGGACATCACCGACTGGCGGGCGGACGACTTCCACACGATGTGCGACCTGGTGGAGAAGCAGGTCGGCAAGGGCCAGATCCGACGCTTCACCGGCAACGACTACATCAAGGACCTCTCCAGCGGGGACGTGCTGGCCTGCCAGGCCTACTCGGGTGACGTGATCCAGCTGCAGGCCGACGACCCGGACATCGAGTTCGTCGTCCCGGAGGAGGGCGCCGAGCTGTGGGCCGAGTCCCTGATGATCCCCAACCTGGCCCGCCACAAGGGCAACGCCGAGCGCCTGATCGACTACTACTACCAGCCCGAGGTCGCCGCCGAGCTGGCCGCCTGGGTCAACTACGTCTGCCCGGTCCCCGCCGCCCGGGACGTCCTCGCCTCCTCCGACGACCCGGACACGGCTGCCCTCGCCGAGGACCCGCTGATCTTCCCGGACGACAAGATGCGCGAGCGCCTCAGGATCGCCCGGGACATCGGGGCGGGGGAGCGTGCGGAGTTCGCGAAGCGGTGGAACGGGATCGTCGGCGTATAGCAGACTGTCGGGGTGGATAATTCATCGAGTGGTGAAAAGCGTTCGGCGGAAGTCGGCGGTGCGGTCACGCTCGGGCTGCTGGCCGCCTGGGCCCTGCACGATGCCGAGGAACTGGCGACCATGCCGGGCTGGTGGCGCCGCAATCTGCCACTCCTGCGCGAGCGGTTCCCCACGGTGCCGGAGGGTGTCTGGCGGCGGGCCGGGGCGGTCGACGGGCGGGAGTTCGCCGTGGCGGTCGGGGCGATGGCCGCGGTCGTCGCCTCCGCGTCCGTCGCGGGACGGCTGACCGGCGGGCGGTCGGCCGCGTACCAGACCGCACTCGACGCCTTCGGCCTGCACGGCCTGGTCCACCTCACGCAGGCGGGACTCGTCCGCGGCTACACGCCCGGGTCGGTCACCTCTCCGCTGATCGTCCTCCCGTTCACCCTCTGGGCCCGGCACCGGCTGCGCCGCGCCGGTGTGCTGCGGCCCACGCGCCCGCGCGACCTCGCCCTGGGGCTGGGGCTCGCGGGCGCGGCGACGGTCGCGGCGCACACCGTGGCGCGGCGGCTGACGGGGCCAGGCCCCAGGAAAGCGGCGAGGACGGAAGAGGGACGGGCACGCATCGACGGCTCCAGTGGGTCCGGGCGGGAAGGTCGATGATCATCCTCGTCCGCCGCGCCCCGTCGGGAACCGTCGGGGAGGAGTGCACGGGCCTGGGGCGCGGAATCCGGGAAGTCCCCCACGAGCGGGGGGACTTGCTCCCTACGGGCGCGGACCCGCCCCGTCGCGCAGGGCGCACAGCACGTCCACCCGGTTCGTCGTGATCGAGTCCGCGCCCAGGGCGATGAGGCGGCGCATGGTGCGGCGGGTGTCGGGGGTCCACACCGACAGCAGGTGGCCGTCGGCGTGGACGCGGTCGGACAGGGCCCGGTCGACCAGGCCGAAGCGGTAGTTGAGCCACCGGGGCCGGACCGCCGCCAGCAGGGCGGGGCGCGGCGGGGCCGACGTCGTCCAGGTCAGGGCGATCTCGGCGGCCGGGTCGGCGGCGCGTACGGCGAGCATGGCGACGGGGCCCGCGGTGTAGTACACGCGCTCCCCTGCGCCGCACTCGCGCACGACGTCCACGATCCGGCGCACGGCGCGCTCGTCCGGGCCGCCCGGCAGGTCGAGCATCAGCCGGGCGTCCCCGGTCGCGGCCAGCGCCTGTGCGAGGGTCGGCACCCCGCCCGCCGTCAGCCCCCGCACCTCCTCGGCGGTCAGGGAGCGCAGCGGCCGTTCGTGCTCCCACAGCCGCTTCAGCGTCTCGTCGTGCAGCAGCACGGGTACGCCGTCCCGGGTGAGGCGTACGTCGGTCTCGACCGCGTCCGCGCCGCGGTCGAGGGCGGAGCGCAGCGAGTCGAGCGTGTTCTCGCGGTGCCGGTACGGGTCGCCGCGGTGGGCCACGGCGGTCACGTCGCGCAGGGGAGGACGCATGGGGGCCGCCGTCTCAGGAGGAGAGCCAGGAGGCGGTGTACGTGTCGATCTCGTCCTTGATCCGTGCCTTGCCCGGCGCGTCCAGGAACGACGCCTCGACCCCGTCCTTCGCCAGGCCGGCGAGGCCCCGCTCGTCCAGGCCGAGGAGCCGGGCGGCGACGGCGTACTCGTTGTTGAGGTCGGTGCCGAACATCGGCGGGTCGTCGGAGTTGATCGTCACCGGGACTCCGGCGCGCACGAACTCCTTGATCGGGTGCTCGTCGAGGGTGCGCACCGCGCGGGTGGCGATGTTCGAGGTCGGGCACACCTCCAGCGGGATCCGCCGTTCGGCGAGGTGGGCCAGCAGTTTCGGGTCCTGGGCGGAGCTGGTGCCGTGGCCGATGCGCTCCGCGCGCAGCTCGGTCAGGGCGTCCCAGACGGTCTGAGGGCCGGTGGTCTCGCCGGCGTGCGGCACCGAGTGCAGTCCGGCGGCGATCGCCCGGTCGAAGTACGGCTTGAACTGCGGCCGGCCGACCCCGATCTCGGGCCCGCCCAGGCCGAAGGAGACCAGGCCCTCCGGGCGCAGCCGGTCGTCCGTGGCGAGCCGCGCGGTCTCCTCCGCCGACTGGAGCCCGGCCTCGCCGGGGATGTCGAAGCACCAGCGCAGTACGGTCCCGAACTCGGCCTCCGCCGCCTTGCGGGCGTCCTCGATCGCGTCCATGAAGGCGCGCTCGTCGATGCCGCGCCGGGTGGAGGAGAACGGGGTGATGGTCAGCTCGGCGTACCGCACCTGCTGCCGGGCCAGTTCCCGGGCCACCTCGTAGGTCAGCAGCCGGACGTCCTCCGGGGTGCGGATCAGGTCCACGACGGACAGGTACACGTCGATGAAGTGCGCGAAGTCCGTGAAGGTGAAGTAGTCGGCCAGGGCCTCGGGGTCGGTGGGGACCTTGGAGTCGGGGTGGCGCGCGGCCAGCTCCGAGACGATGCGCGGGGAGGCGGAACCGACGTGGTGGACGTGCAGTTCGGCCTTCGGCAGTCCGGCGATGAAGGCGTGCAGGTCACGCGGGACGTCGGGGTCGACGAGGTGCTCGGTCAAGGGTGTTCCTCCCCACGGCGGCGTCCCGGGCCGGCGTGGGCCGGCGGGGCGCGGGTGATCGGCTGATCGGTGACTCGGGATCATCGTAGGCCGGGCCCGTGCCGGACGGGGACGGGCCGTAGCATGACGGGACGTTCGACTGAGGGGGACCCGCACATGCCCGACGACGCGCAGCCGCCGAGAAACGACCCGCGGCACACGCCTCAGGCTCCGGGGAACGATCCGGCACCCGGCCCGGCCGCGCCCGGCAACCCTGCCGACGGCGGCCCCTCCGCGGGCGCCACCGCACCGGCCCCCGGCGTGGGCCTCGACAAGCCGCACACGCCGGGAGCGCCGACGGCCCCCGGTGGCGCGGCCACCCCCGACCCCTGGGCGGCGCCCGCGGACACCGCGCCTCCGGGCGACGGCGGACCCGGCGCGACCGTCGCCTCGAACGACGGCGCGTCCTGGCCGCCCCCGTCCGTCCACGACCAGCAGACGGTCACGTCCATGCCGGCCGCGGACCCCCCGCGGTGGGCCGCCCCGTCCGCCCCCGCCAACCCCTTCGCGGCACCGGACCCGACGGCCGCCGCGAGCACCGGCGCACCCAACCCCTTCGCACCCCCGGTCACGCCGCCGCCGTACGCCCAGGACCGGCAGCCGGTCCCGCCGCCGCCCATCGCGCCGGACGGCCCCGGCCAGGTCCCCTACGGCTACCCGGGCCCGGTCGGCTACGGGCACCCGGGTCCGGCCGGATACCCCGGTGCGCAGCCGCACGGCTACTACGGCTGGTCCGGCATGGGGCCGATGCCGAGCAACGGCATGGGCACCACCGGCCTCGTCCTCGGCATCATCGCCGCCGTCGGCTTCTGCCTCTGGCCGCTCGCGATCATCGTGGGCATCCTCGGGATCGTCTTCGGCTCCCTCGGCCGCGCGAAGGCGAACCGGGGCGAGGCGACCAACGCGGGCCAGGCGCTGGCCGGGGTCATCTGCGGAATCGTCGGCGTGGTGCTGGGCGTGGGCTTCGGGCTGCTGGTGATCCTCGCGCCCTGAGCGCCCGCCGCCCTGCCTCGCGGCGCCCTGCTTCGCGGCGCCCTGCTTCGCGGCGCCCTGCTTCGCGGCGCCCTGCTTCGCGGCGCCCTGCTTCGCGCTGCCTGCCTCGCGCTGCCTGCCTCGCGGCGCCTGCTTCGCGCCGGCCCCGCATCGCGCCACCCCGCATAACCCCGCCCCGCATCACCCCACCCCGCATAACCCCCCCCGCACGGGGACGCGTGGCGTGCACGGACGCTCCCCGCCGGTCGTCAGCCCGACGCGCGGGTCCGCAGCCGCTCCCGTGCCTCCATCAGCGCGAACCCCAGCAGATTCGCCCCCCGCCACCGCTCCGGGTCCGTCGCCGCCTCGTCGGAGGCGGGCAGGCCGATGCCCCAGACGCGGTCCACGGGGCTCGCCTCGACCAGGACCCTGTCGCCCGTGTCCAGCAGGAAGTCGCGCAGCGTCGGGTCCGAGGCGAACTTGTGGGTGCTGCCCTCGGTGACGATCGCGAAGCGTTCCCGCCGCCACACCGCCTCGTCGAAGCCGCGGACCAGCCGGCCCGCCTTCTTGGCCTCGGCGGGATGGCCGGCGGCCAGGACGCGGCGCTCGGCCTCCGGGTCCTCGAAGAGTCTGGCCTTGCCGGCCATCATCCAGTGCTCGGCCGTCGCGTACTCCACCCCTGCGACGGTGAACGGCGACGGCCACCACTGGCTCAGGCAGCCCGGTCCGACGCGGCCGTCGGGGAGCGGGCGGTGGCCCCAGAAGCAGAGGTACTTGATCCGGGCGCCCGCGCGGATCCGGCCGAGCAGCGCCTCCCTGCTGTCGATGACGCCGGCCTCCGGCGCCGCCCCCGTGATCCTGTCCATGCACGCGAGTCTGGCACGCGCCACTGACACTCCGTCCGTGCTTTTCCGTGGCGACTCGACACCTGGTCGACAGATTCCGTCGCGTAACCAAATGGCAACAACGGAATCACTTGTTGGAGCCCTAGTGCTCTGTCAGGATCGGCACTCACATCGAGCCTGAGCCACGCCGGCCCCCGCCACGGGGAGACCGAGGAGAGCCGACATGCACAACCCGGGCAACGCCACCCCGGACCGATTCCCGGCCCAGGACCGCTTCGCGGACGGGGCCCAGTACATCGCGGGCCGCCTGACGAAGGGCACCTCCGGGCGTACCCACACCGTCGTCGATCCGGCGACCGGCGAGGACGTCCTGACCTACGAGCTCGCCGGTCCCGACGACGTCGACGCGGCCGTCGCCGCCGCGCGGGAGGCGTTCCCGGGGTGGGCGGGCGCCACGCCCGGCGAGCGCTCCGACGCCCTGCACCGGTTCGCCGCCGTGCTCGCCGACCGCGCCGAGGGCTTCGCCCGCGCGGAGTCGCTCCAGTGCGGGAAGCCGCTGAAGCTGACCCGCGAGTTCGACGTGCCCGGCAGCATCGACAACGCGGCCTTCTTCGCCGGCGCCGCCCGGCACCTCCAGGGCCAGTCGGCGGGGGAGTACTCCGGCGACCACACCTCGTACGTGCGCCGCGAGCCGATCGGCGTGGTCGGGTCCATCGCGCCCTGGAACTACCCGCTCCAGATGGCCGCCTGGAAGATCCTCCCGGCGATCGCCGCGGGCAACACCATCGTGCTGAAGCCCGCCGAGATCACCCCGCTGACCTCCCTGATGTTCGCCGAGGCCGCGACCGCCGCCGGCCTCCCCGACGGCGTGATCAACATCGTGAGCGGGACCGGGCGGGAGGCCGGCGAGCACCTGGTCGCCCACCCCGACGTCGCCATGACCTCCTTCACCGGGTCCACCGCGATCGGCAAGCGGGTCGCCGAGGTCGCCACCGCCACCGTCAAGCGCCTGCACCTGGAGCTGGGCGGCAAGGCGCCCTTCCTCGTCTTCGACGACGCCGACCTGGACGCCGCCGTCCACGGCGCGGTCGCGGGCGCGCTGATCAACACCGGCCAGGACTGCACCGCCGCCACGCGCGCGTACGTGCAGCGGCCCCTGTACGAGGCGTTCGTCGAGAAGACCGCCGCCCTCATGGAGACCGTGCGGGTCGGCGACCCCTTCGCGCCGGGCACCGACCTCGGCCCGCTGGTCAGCCACGTCCAGCGGGACCGCGTCGCCGCCTTCGTCGACCGGGCCCGCTCCTACGCGCGCGTGGTGGCCGGCGGCGAGGCGCCGCAGGGCGACCTCAAGGACGGCGCCTTCTACCGGCCCACCCTCATCGCCGACGCCGCGCAGGACAGCGAGGTCGTCCAGTCCGAGATCTTCGGTCCCGTCCTGGTCGTGCTGCCCTTCGACGGCGACGACGAGGGCATCCGGCTGGCCAACGACACGCCGTACGGGCTCGCCGCCTCCGCCTGGAGCCGGGACGTGTACCGGGCGAACCGCGCCACCCGCGAGATCAAGGCGGGCTGTGTGTGGATCAACGACCACATTCCGATCATCAGCGAGATGCCGCACGGCGGATACAAGGCGTCCGGCTTCGGCAAGGACATGTCTGCCTACTCCTTCGAGGAGTACACACAGGTCAAGCACGTCATGTTCGACAACACCGCGGTGGCGGCCAAGGACTGGCACCGCACCGTCTTCGGGGACCGATAGTCACGTCGAGAGGCCGCCGACCACGGCCGACCCACCCGAAAGGGCAACCACGCGCATGGAGCAGTACGAGCCCGACCGCCTGTCACCGGCCCAAGTGGCCGCCATGCGGCGCAGTCTCAGGAGCGGCAGGGCCGCCCTCACCCGTCGCTCACTGCTGCGCGCCTCCGCGGGCGGCGCGCTCGCGGCCGGCGGCCTCGGCATTCTGAGCGGCTGCGGGATCCCGGCGGCCGGCAAGACCGAGGGCGGCGTCTCCGCCGAGGACCGGTCCGAGAAGGAGAAGCGGATCGCCTTCTCCAACTGGACCGAGTACATGGACGTCGACGAGGCCGGCCGGCGCCACCCCACGCTGGAGGCGTTCACCGAGCGCACCGGCATCAAGGTCACGTACACCGAGGACATCAACGACAACAGCGAGTTCTTCGGCAAGATCCAGCCGCAGCTCGCCGCGGGCCAGGAGACCGGCCGCGACATCATCGTCCTCACCGACTGGCTGGCAGCCCGCCTGATCCGCCTCGGCTGGGTCCAGAAACTGGACCCGGCCAACCTGCCGCACGCCTTCGCCAACCTGTCGCCCCAGTTCCGCAACCCGGACTGGGACCCGGGCCGCGCCTACTCGTACCCCTGGCAGGGCATCTCGACCGTCATCGCCTACAACAAGAAGGCGCTGGACGGCATCGAGGTGAAGACGGTCTCCGACCTGCTCGACAACCCGAAGCTCAAGGGCCGGGTCGGCTTCCTCACCGAGATGCGCGACACCGTCGGCATGGTGCTGCTCGACCGGGGCAAGGACCCGGCCCGCTTCTCGGACGACGACTACGACGCGGCGATCGCGCGGCTCCAGAAGGGTGTCGACCGCGGTCAGATCCGCCGCTTCACCGGCAACGACTACACCTCGGACCTCAGCAAGGGCGACTTCGCGGCCTGCCTGGCCTGGGCCGGGGACGTCGTCCAGCTCAAGGCGGATAACCCGGACATCGACTTCGTGATCCCGGACAGCGGCTACGTCACGTCGAGCGACAACCTGCTGGTCCCCAACAAGGCGCGGCACAAGACGAACGCCGAGCGGCTCATCGACTACTACTACGAGCCCCGCCCGGCCGCGGAACTCGCCGCCTACATCAACTTCGTCTGCCCCGTCGACGGGGTGAAGGACGAGCTGGCGAAGATCGACGAGGAAGCGGCGAACAACCCGCTGATCATTCCCGACAAGGCCATGCAGGCCAAGTCGCACTCCTTCCGCTCCCTGAGTTCGAAGGAAGAGACGGCATACGAAGAGAAGTTCGCGAAGCTCACTGGGGCGTGACGACGATGACGAATACGACGAAGGCTCAGCCGGGCGGCGGCGACGTCCGCCTCTCCGGCATCAGCAAGACCTACGGCTCCTTCACCGCCGTGCACCCGCTCGACCTGACCGTCCCGCAGGGCTCCTTCTTCGCCCTGCTCGGCGCCTCCGGCTGCGGCAAGACCACCACCCTGCGCATGATCGCCGGGCTGGAGGAGCCCAGCGGCGGCACCGTGCACCTCGGGGACCAGGACGTGACCGCCCTCCCGCCCTACAAGCGGCCGGTCAACACGGTCTTCCAGTCCTACGCCCTCTTCCCGCACCTCGACATCTTCGAGAACGTCGCCTTCGGCCTGCGCCGGCGCGGCATCAAGTCGGTGAAGAAGCAGGTCGAGGAGATGCTGGAGCTGGTCCAGCTCGGCGAGCAGGCGCGCAAGAAGCCGCACCAGCTCTCCGGCGGCCAGCAGCAGCGCGTCGCGGTCGCCCGCGCGCTGATCAACCACCCCAAGGTGCTGCTCCTCGACGAACCGCTCGGCGCCCTCGACCTCAAGCTGCGCCGCCAGATGCAGCTGGAGCTGAAGCGCATCCAGACCGAGGTCGGCATCACCTTCGTACACGTCACGCACGACCAGGAGGAGGCCATGACCATGGCCGACCAGGTCGCTGTGATGAACGGGGGCCGCGTCGAGCAACTGGGCGCCCCCGCCGACCTGTACGAGAACCCGCAGACCACCTTCGTCGCCAACTTCCTGGGCACCTCCAACCTGATCCAGGCCGAGGTCGACACCCGCAGCGGCGACGACGTCGTGGTGCGCGCGGCCGGCGACAAGCTGCTCCTGCCCGGCAGCCGCTGTGCCGTGCCCGCGCAGGCGGGCGGCAAGGTGCTGGTCGGCGTACGCCCGGAGAAGGTCGGCCTCACCCACGCGGACGAGGCCGGCTCCATACCCGAGGGCCGCAACCGCGTCACCGGCAAGATCAGCAACAGCAGTTTCATCGGCGTCTCCACCCAGTACGTCGTGGACTGCGCGGCCTGCCCCGACTTCGAGGTGTACGCCCAGAACATCGACCGCGACGCCCGCATCGTGCCCGGCGCCGACGTCGTCCTGCACTGGAACCCGGCGCACACCTTCGGGCTGGACGCGTCCCAGGACATAGACGCGGGCGTCACCGAGGGCGAGGCCGCCTGATGCCGACCCTCACCGAGGCGCCACCGCCGCTCACCCCGCCCGCGCCCGAGCCGAAGAAGCCCCCGCGCAAGAGGGGCCGCTGGACGCCGTACTGGCTGCTGCTGCCCGGCATCCTGTGGCTGGTCGTCTTCTTCGCCGCGCCGATGATCTACCAGGCCTCCACGTCCGTGCAGACGGGCTCGCTGGAGGAGGGCTACAAGGTCACCTGGCACTTCGTGACCTACTGGGAGGCGCTGTCCGAGTACTGGCCGCAGTTCCTGCGCTCGGTCGCCTACGCGGCCTCCGCGACCGTGCTGTGCCTGGTCCTCGGCTACCCGCTCGCGTACCTGATCGCCTTCCGCGCGGGACGCTGGCGCAACCTGATCATGATCCTGGTGATCGCGCCCTTCTTCACCAGCTTCCTGATCCGCACCCTGGCCTGGAAGACGATCCTCGCGGACGGCGGACCGGTCGTCGGCGCCCTGAACACGCTGCACGTCCTGGACGTCACCAGCTGGCTGGGCTGGACGTCCGGCGACCGCGTGCTGGCCACGCCGCTCGCGGTGGTCTGCGGTCTGACGTACAACTTCCTCCCCTTCATGATCCTGCCGCTGTACACGTCCCTGGAGCGCATCGACGGGCGGCTGCACGAGGCCGCGCGCGACCTGTACGCGAAGCCCTCCACGGTCTTCCGCAAGGTCACCTTCCCGCTGTCGATGCCCGGCGTCGTCTCCGGCACGCTGCTGACCTTCATCCCGGCGACCGGCGACTACGTCAACGCCTCCCTGCTGGGCTCGGCCGACACCGGAATGATCGGCAACGTCATCCAGTCCCAGTTCCTCAGGGTGCTGGATTATCCGACGGCGGCGGCCCTCTCCTTCATCCTGATGGCCGCGATTCTCGCCATGGTCACCCTCTACATTCGGAAGTCCGGGACGGAGGATCTGGTTTAGATGGCCTTCGTCAACTGGTTCAAGCGCAATCTGGTCGTCATCGCCGGACTGCTGACGCTCGCATATCTCCTGCTGCCCAATGTCATTGTCACGGTGTTCTCGTTCAACAAACCGAACGGGCGCTTCAACTACGAATGGCAGCAGTTCTCCACGGACGCCTGGAAGGACCCGTGCGGTGTCGCCGGGCTGTGCGGATCCCTGTCGCTCAGCCTCCAGATCGCCCTCTGGGCGACGCTCGGCGCCACGGCGCTGGGCACCGCGATCGCCTTCGCGCTGGTCCGCTACCGCTTCCGCGCACGGGGTGCGATCAACTCGCTGATCTTCCTGCCGATGGCGATGCCCGAGGTCGTGATGGCCGCCTCGCTGCTCACCCTGTTCCTCAACATGGGCGCCCAGCTGGGCTTCTGGACGATCCTGATCGCCCACATCATGTTCTGCCTCAGCTTCGTGGTGACGGCCGTCAAGGCGCGCGTGATGTCGATGGACCCGAAGCTGGAGCAGGCGGCGCAGGATCTGTACGCCGGTCCCTTCCAGACCTTCGTCCGGGTCACGCTGCCCATCGCGGCCCCCGGCATCGCGGCCGGCGCGCTGCTCGCCTTCGCGCTGTCCTTCGACGATTTCATCATCACCAATTTCAACGCGGGCTCCACCGTCACCTTCCCCATGTTCGTCTGGGGCTCGGCGCAGCGCGGAACGCCCGTTCAGATCAATGTCGTCGGTACGGCCATGTTCGTCATCGCCGTACTGTTCGTTCTGGCCTCGATGGCCGTCGGCAACCGCCGAAATCGCCGCAAGGCGTAGCGTACTGAGTAATGCATTCGTAGGGAGTTGAAATCATGGCCCCAAGCGCCATGAGCCGCAGCAACGACTGGACGAAATCCCTTTCCGACGCCCAGCCGGTCCCGTACTGGCTGGACGACCCCGGCCGTCCCCGGCCGCAGCCCGCCCTCACCGGTGCCGAGACCTGCGACCTGCTGGTCGTCGGCGGCGGCTACAGCGGGCTGTGGACCGCGCTGATCGCCAAGGAGCGCGACCCGGGCCGGGACGTGGTGCTGCTGGAGGGCCGCGAGGTGGGCTGGGCCGCCTCCGGCCGCAACGGCGGGTTCTGCGCCGCCTCCCTCACCCACGGCCTGTCCAACGGGCTGAGCCGCTGGCCGGGCGAGATCCACAAGCTGGAGGAGCTGGGCGCCCGCAACCTCGACGCGATCGAGACGGCGGTCGCCCGCCACACCCTGGACTGCGAGTTCGAGCGCACCGGCGAGATCGACGTGGCGACCGAGCCCTACCAGGCCGCCGAACTGAAGGACTGGTACGAGGAGATCCGCGCGAAGGGGCTCGCGGACGGCGTCGAGTACCTGGACGGCGACGCCGTACGGGAACAGGTCGACTCCCCGACCTTCCGGGCGGGCCTGTGGGACCGCAGGGGCGTGGCCATGCTCAACCCCGCCAAGCTCGCCTGGAACCTCAAGCGGGCCTGCCTCGGCCTCGGCGTGCGCGTCTACGAGAACACCCCGGCGCTCACCCTGAAGCCGTACGGTGCCGGCATGGCCGTCCGCACCCCGTACGGCGGTGTCCGCGCCCGCACCGTCGCGCTCGGCACCAACATCTTCCCGAGCCTGGTCAAGCGGGTGCGCCCGTACACCGTCCCGGTCTACGACTACGCCCTGATGACCGAGCCGCTCAGCGACGGGCAGCTGGCCTCGATCGGCTGGCAGAACCGGCAGGGGCTCGGGGACAGCGCCAACCAGTTCCACTACTTCCGGCTCTCCGCCGACAACCGGATCCTGTGGGGCGGCTACGACGCGATCTACCCGTACGGCGGCCGGGTGCGCGCCGAGTACGACGACCGCCCGGAGACCTACGCCAAGCTCGCGGGGCACTTCTTCACCTGCTTCCCGCAGCTGGAGGACGTCCGTTTCACCCACGCCTGGGGCGGCGCCATCGACACCTGCTCCCGCTTCTCGGCGTTCTTCGGCACCGCCCACCAGGGCAAGGTCGCCTACGCGGCCGGCTACACGGGCCTCGGCGTCGGCGCCACCCGGTTCGGCGCCGAGGTGATGCTCGACCTGCTGTCGGGGGAGCGCACCGAGCGCACCGAACTGGAGATGGTCCGCCGCAAGCCGCTGCCCTTCCCGCCTGAACCCTTCGCCTGGACGGGCATCGCGCTCACCAAGTGGTCGCTGGCCCGCGCGGACGCCCAGGGCGGCCGGCGCAACCTCTGGCTGCGGACGATGGACAAGCTGGGGCTGGGCTTCGACAGCTAGCCGGCCGGGTCCGTGTGACCCGCTTCACCCGAACGAGGTGCGGCGACTCGCGTAATGCCCGCCGGTGACCTCCCTCTCCCTCGTGACGCACCCCGCGTCGAACGAGCGAGAGGGAGGTCTTCACATGCCTGGTGCGAAGACGGCGGTCGCGTGGCTGGCATCCGTCGCACCGGATCCCGAGTCCTGCCGGCGGGAGTGGGAGCGCGACCCCCTGGGTGTCGCGCTGCTGCCCGCGGGCCGGGCCTGGGACGTGCTCATCCTGCCGAGCAGGCTCGGCTATCCGACCCTCGACGTGCTCTCCCGCGTCCTGCACCGGCCGGGCCCGGTGCTCGTCGACTTCGGCGACGCGCGGACGGGCTTCTTCGTGCCGGCCGGCACGGCGACCCGCTGGGTGGGCACCGGGGTCCGGACGGCCGGGCTCGGCACCTGGATCGTGGTGCCGCACCCGGGCGGAGCGTCCGGCGGGGTCCGCTGGCTGATCCCGCCGGACGGCTCCGGCACCCTCACCGACCCCGCGCTGCTGGAACTGGCGATGCACGAGGCGGCGGCGGCACTCGCGGGGGAGGAGGGAGGGATGTGAGCAGCGCAAGGGGTTGACAAGCGAATTGGTCTGGACCAAGTTGGGCGCGCTCCACCCTCCCCATCTCCCCCATGTCCGGAGGCACTTGTGGAACGCTCCAGACCGCTCGCCCGTCGCCCCCTCGTCACCCTGCTCACCGCCGCGGCACTCGCCGCGTCCGGTCTGACCGCGCTCACGTCGGCCGCCCGTGCGGCCGACGCGGACCTCGCGCGCAACGGCGGCTTCGAGTCCGCCCTGGACGGCTGGACCTGCACGGCGGGCGCGGTCGTCGGCACGCCCGTGCGCAGCGGCACGGCGGCGCTGAAGGCCACCCCGGCCGGCGCCGACAACGCCCGCTGCGCGCAGACGGTGACCGTACGACCCGACTCCCAGTACACGCTCTCCGGATACGTCCGCGGCACCTACGTCTACCTCGGCGCCAGCGGTACCGGCACCACCGACGTCTCCACCTGGGCCCAGTCGGCCCCCGACTGGCAGCGCCTGACGACCACCTTCCGCACCGGCCCGTCCACCACCCGCGTCACGGTCTACACCCACGGCTGGTACGGCACCGGCGCCTACCACGCCGACGACATCTCGCTCACCGGCCCGGGCGGCGAGGCGGGCCAGCCCCCGGCGGTCCCCGGCGGCCTGACGGCCGGTTCCGTCACGTCGACCGGCGTCGCGCTGAGCTGGTCGCCCGTCCCCGGCGCGACGGGCTACGCCGTCTACCGCGACGGCACCCGCATCCGCACGGTCACCGGCACCTCCACCACCGTCACCGGCCTGACCCCCTCGACGGCGTACGCCTTCCAGGTCGCCGCCGTCAACGACGCCGGGGAGTCGGCGCGTTCGGCGACGGTCACCGCCACCACCGCCGAGCGCCCGGACGGCGGCGGGTCCGGCGACCTCCCGGCCCACGCCCTGGTCGGCTACCTCCACGCCAGCTTCGCCAACGGGTCCGGCTACACGCGGATGGCCGACGTGCCCGACAGCTGGGACGTCATCGACCTGGCCTTCGGCGAACCCACCTCGGTCACCTCCGGCGACATCCGCTTCGACCGCTGCCCGGATGGGGGCCCCTCCCGCTCGAGCGAAGCCGAGAGTGGGGGAGAGTGCCCGAACGTGGAGAGCGACGCCGAGTTCAAGGCCGCGATCAAGGCCAAGCAGGCGGCGGGCAAGAAGGTCCTGATCTCCATCGGCGGCCAGAACGGCCAGGTGCGGCTCACCACCACCGCCGCCCGCGACACGTTCGTCTCGTCCGTCTCCGCGATCATCGACACGTACGGCCTCGACGGCCTCGACATCGACTTCGAGGGCCACTCGCTGTCGCTGAACGCCGACGACACGGACTTCAAGAACCCGAAGACCCCCGTCATCGTCAACCTGATCTCGGCCCTGAAGACCCTCAAGGCCAAGTACGGCGACGACTTCGTGCTGACCATGGCCCCCGAGACCTTCTTCGTCCAGCTCGGCTACCAGTACTACGGCACGGGCAAGTGGGGCGGGCAGGACCCGCGGGCCGGCGCCTACCTCCCGGTCATCCACGCCCTGCGCGACGACCTGAGCCTGCTGCACGTCCAGGACTACAACTCGGGCCCGATCATGGGCCTCGACAACCAGTACCACTCCATGGGCGGCGCCGACTTCCACATCGCGATGACCGACATGCTCCTCACCGGCTTCCCGGTCGCCGGCGACGCGGCCAACGTCTTCCCGCCGCTCCGTCCCGACCAGGTCGCGATCGGCATGCCGGCCTCCGTCAACGCGGGCAACGGCCACGTCTCCCCGGCCGAGGTGAACAAGGCCCTGAACTGCCTGACCAAGAAGACCGACTGCGGCTCCTACGTGACCCACGGCACCTGGCCGGACCTGCGCGGCCTGATGACGTGGTCGATCAACTGGGACCGGTTCGGGAACTGGGAGTTCATGAAGAACTTCGACGCCTACTTCGGCTGACCGCCCCCGGGGTGCCGCCGGGCCGCCGCCCGTCCCACCCCGGCCACCCGCCACACCCCGGCCAGCAGCACCGCCCCCAGGCACCAGCTGGCCACCACGTCCAACGGCCAGTGGTAGCCCCGGCGCACCAGCCCGTAGGAGGCGCCCAGGACGAGGAGCGCGCAGAACACGACCAGCACCCGGCGTACGGCCGGCGAACGCGCCGCGCCGCACAGCAGCAGCGTCGCCGCGCCGTACGCGACGAGCGCCGTGGCGGTGTGGCCGGAGGGGTAGTAGCCGACGGCCGGGGGCACCGCCGGGGTGCCGGGGCGGTCGGTCCACGCCTTCAGCGGGGCCACCAGCGCCGGCACCAGCGCCATCGCCAGGGCACCCGCCAGCGGCGGCAGCCACCAGCGCTCCACACCCCGCGCCCGCCCGTGCCACGCGACGTACGCCAGCGCGACGGCGAGAACCGGCACGGCGACCTGCACGTTGCCGAGGTCGGCCAGCAGCTCGGAGAGGCGGTCCGGACGGACCAGCGCCCGGCTCAGCCGCTCGTCCACGCCGACCAGCGGGCCGTCGGCGACGACCTGCCAGGTGATCAGCGCGAAGAGGAGGACCGGGAGCCCGAGCAGCAGCATGGCGCACAGCTTGGCAAACACACCGAAGGGCCGGCACAAGGGGGGAGTGTGCCGGCCCTTCGGTGAACCGCCGTCCCGGGTGCCGAGGCGGCCGTCCTGACCGGAACGCCGCGCGCCCCGGGGGGTTTGGGGCGGGCGACCGTCCGATCGGTGAGGAGAACCGGAACCCACGGGTCCCGGCTGTGTGCGCGAGGCACGACCAGGTCGAAGCTGGGGAAGCCGCGTCCTGAGATCCGCCCACAGTCCCCTGTGGGCGGGGTGTATCTCTCATCTGCGTAGAACCTACGGCAGGGGGTGCGCTCAGGACAGGGGCATCGGCGTCCTGCCATCCACCCCGCACACCTTCTTCACACGCTCTGCCGCTCCCCACGCCAGGCGTGCGAAACGCAGCTCAGATGCGCGTTCGGGCACTCGCGCACCTGCCCGTCCTACAGGCCCGCGAAGCCCTGCTCGATGATGTCGAGGCCCTCGTTCAGCAGGTCCTCGCCGATCACCAGCGGCGGCAGGAAACGCAGCACGTTGCCGTAGGTGCCACAGGTCAGGACCAGCAGGCCCTCGGCGTGGCAGGCCTTGGCGAGCGCCGCGGTCGCCTCCGGGTTCGGCTCCTTGGTGGCCCGGTCCTTGACCAGCTCGACGGCGATCATCGCGCCGCGGCCCCGGACGTCGCCGATGATGTCGAACTTCTCCGCCATGGCGGTCAGGCGGGCCTTCATGACCGCCTCGATGTGCTTCGCCCTGGCGTTGAGGTCCAGCTCCTTCATCGTCTCGATGGCCCCGAGCGCGCCGGCGCAGGCCACCGGGTTGCCGCCGTAGGTGCCGCCGAGGCCGCCGGAGTGGGCGGCGTCCATGATCTCGGCGCGGCCGGTGACCGCGGCCAGCGGCAGACCGCCCGCGATGCCCTTCGCGGTCGTGATCAGGTCGGGGACGATGCCCTCGTCCTCGCAGGCGAACCACTGGCCGGTGCGGCAGAAGCCGGACTGGATCTCGTCGGCGACGAAGACGATGCCGTTGTCCTGGGCGAACTGGCTGACGGCGGGCAGGAAGCCCTTGGCCGGCTCGATGAAGCCGCCCTCGCCGAGCACCGGCTCGATGATGATCGCGGCCACGTTCTCCGCCCCGACCTGCTTGCTGATCTGGTCGATCGCCTGGGCGGCGGCCTCCGGGCCGGCGTTCTCCGGGCCGGTCGGCCAGCGGTAGCCGTAGGCGACCGGGACGCGGTAGACCTCGGGCGCGAAGGGACCGAAGCCGTGCTTGTACGGCATGTTCTTCGCGGTCAGCGCCATCGTCAGGTTGGTCCGGCCGTGGTAGCCGTGGTCGAAGACGACGACCGCCTGCCGCTTGGTGTACGCACGGGCGATCTTGACGGCGTTCTCGACGGCCTCGGCGCCGCTGTTGAACAGCGCCGACTTCTTGGCGTGGTCGCCCGGGGTCAGCTCGGCCAGCGCCTCGGCGACGGCCACGTAGCCCTCGTACGGCGTCACCATGAAACAGGTGTGGGTGAAGTCGGCGAGCTGCGCGGACGCCTTGCGTACGACGGCCTCGGCGGAGGCGCCGACCGAGGTCACGGCGATGCCGGAACCGAAGTCGATCAGGCGGTTGCCGTCGACGTCCTCGATGATGCCGCCGCCGGCGCGCGCGGTGAAGACGGGCAGGACGGAGCCCACTCCCTGCGCGACCACGGCCGTGCGCCGGGCCTGCAGCTCCTGCGACTTCGGGCCGGGGATGGCGGTGACGACGCGGCGCTCCTGCGGAAGTGCGGTCATGGGGGCTCCTGGGGCTTGCGGGATCTTGCGGACTCTTGCCTTCTTTTCTCGCAGGCTAGGACCGGTGGGGTGGGGTGGGCATGCTCCATGTGGGCGTTGTCCGTGGTGTCGGTTGTCCGTCCTGGACAGGTGTCGGACACAGGGCGGGTACGGCGACATCGGGACACGTCGGGGCGGGCCCGGCCGCGTAAGCGGTGAACTCCCCTTGGGAGGGCGTTAGATTGGCTCGCTGATGGTGGACGGAGCGGCTGGTCAGGGGGCAAGGGCGATGGACAGCGACGGGAACCGGGACGCGCGGGGTACGCATGCGAATCCTGTGCCGCGTCCGGCGGGGCCTCCCGAGGTGCCCGGGGTGCCGCCGCGGCCCTCAAGGGCGCCGGGGGTGCCGCCGCTGCCCGAGGGCTCCGCCTTCCTGTCCTGGCTGCGCACCCCGCGGCCGGAGGCGCTGCCCGGCGTGTGGCGGTTCGGACACCGGCCGCGACCGGCGGAGGAGCCCGAGCGGGTGCCGGGACGGCAGCTGGTGAGCGGGGCGGTGATCGCCTTCCTGGTGGGCTGGCTGATCTGGTCCCTGCTGTGGAACGGCTACCTGGGCGGCTTCTGGATGTGGCCCTACTACGCCGTCACCCCCGAATCGTGGACCCAACCCGAGGCTGGGAGCGAGGAGGTCATGGGTGCCATTACCTCGAACCTCTACTACGGCCTGATCGCCGTCATGATCATGATTGGGGTCGGGCGGCTGGGTCGCTGGTCGGAGATCTGGAGTCGCTACGTCGTTCCGGCTGCCCGCCGAGTGGCCGCGCCGCAGGCCGAGGAGGCGTCACCGCCCGAGGAGGACCCCGCCGCCTGGCCCGCGCTCCGCGCCGCCGGTGCCGTCGAGGCCGCCGAGCGCCTCGCCACCGAAGCGCGCCAGGGGCTGATGCGGGACGTCGACCACGCCCGCATCGCACGGGCCTGGCAGGGCGTGCAGCGCGGCCGGCACAGCCTGGCCACCTTCACCGGCGCCGTGCTCGGCGCGGGCGCCGGCGCCTGCCCGCACCCCTCGGGCGACCGCGACCTGCCCGCCCGGCGGGCCCGGCACGACCTGGTCACCGGACAGGTGCGGATCGGCACCGCCGCCGACGACGCCCGCAACCCCTACGCCTACCGCGGCGCCGGTCTCGCCCTCGGCCCCGACCTGCTCGGCACCTCCCTGCTGGCCGTCGGCCCGGCGGGCTCCGGCAAGACCGGCAGCGTGGTCCGGCCGCTCACCGAGTCGCTGTGCCTGCACGCGCTCGCCGGGCGGGCCGCGGTCGTCGTGGTCGGCGCCGCGGGCGCGGACCTCGGTCCCGCCGACGCCTACGACGTCGTCGTACGGATCGGCCACCCGGACTCGGTGTACGACCTCGACCTGTACGGCGGCACCACCGACCCGGACGAGGCCGCGGTCGTGCTCGCCGAAGCCCTGGTCGGCGACCTCGCCGACCCGCATCCGGGCAGCGACACCCGCCGCTCCACCACCGTCCTCGCCCAGCTGCTCGGCCCCTTCCGCGCGGTGCACGGCCGCTTCCCCGGCGTACCGGAGCTGCGGCAGCTGCTCGACGGGGCGCCCGGACCGCTGGCCGAACTGCGGCAGGGCCTGCGGGCGGCCGGGCAGGAGTCCCTGTTGCGCGAGCTGGACGCGCGCGAGCGGCAGATGGGCCACCCCGGGGACGTCGGCGGTGTGCTGGCCGACCGCGTGGCGCTCCTCGACCGGCCGGCCTTCGCGCCCTTCTTCGACACCTCGGGGCAGTCCCGGCCCTTCTCCCTCAAGTCCCTCGACCACCCGGTCCGGGTCCGCATCGACCTGCCGGAACGCGGTCACGCCGACGCCTCCCGGATGCTGGCCCGGCTGGTCCTCGCCCAGTTCACGGCGAGTGTCTCGGTACGGGAGGACCGGTCGCTCTTCGCCTGCCTGGTGCTGGACGACGCGAGCGGCGTGGTGACGCCGGAGGCGGTACGGGGCGTGCAGCGGCTGCGCTCGGCGGGCGCCGGGGCCGTGCTGACCCTGCGCACCCTGGACGACGTACCGCGACCCCTGCGCGGACCGCTGCTCGGGGCCATCGGCTGCCGCATGGCCCTGTCCGGGCTCACCCCCTGGGACGGGCAGGACTTCGCCGAGGTCTGGGGCAAGGAGTGGACCGAGGCCCGCGACGTCACCGACCGGCAGATCATCGCCGAGACCCCGGCGGGCAAGGCCGCGCACATGCTGCGCCGGGTGATCACCGGGAAGGCGCCCACCGCGCGTGCGGTCACCGTCCGGCAGGTCGAGCGTGAGCGCTGGTCGGCGTCCGAGCTGGCGCACGCCGTGCCGGCCGGGCACGCGGTGCTGTCGCTGACCACCGTCAAGGGCGAGCACGCGCCGCCGCTGCTGGTGGATCTGCGGGGGTGACCGTCCGGGCCGGGCGCCCGGGACCGTACAGTGAGGCAGAATCGACACAGGTCGTTCATACGTGGCGGCCAAAAGATCACAGCCATCTCACACCACTGACACGGATCCGAAGGCCCAGGACCCCATGCGCCCCACGCTCGCCTCGCTCGTCCACCACTCGGCGCTCAAACTGACCGTGCGCGCGGGCGAGGACCGTCTGGACACCCCGGTGCGCTGGGCCCACGTCAGCGAACTCGCCGACCCCGTGCCCTACATGGAGGGCGGGGAGCTGCTGCTGATCACCGCCCTCAAGCTGGACGCCGAGGACCCCGCGGCGATGCACCGGTACGTGAAGCGGCTGGCGGACGCCGGAGTGGTCGGCCTCGGGTTCGCCGTCGGCGTCAACTACGACGAGATCCCCGGGGCACTGGTCGACGCGGCCCGGCAGGAGGGCCTGCCGCTCCTGGAGGTGCCCCGCCGCACGCCCTTCCTCGCCATCAGCAAGGCCGTGTCCGCCGCGATCGCCGCCGACCAGTACCGGGCGGTCACCGCGGGCTTCGCCGCCCAGCGGGAGCTGACCAGGCGGGCGCTGACCGACGGCCCGGAGGGGCTGCTGGCCGCGCTCGCCTCCCAGGTCGACGGATGGGCGGCGCTCTACGACGCCTCGGGCGCCGTCGTCGCCACCGCTCCGGAGTGGGCCGGGCGCAGGGCCGGCCGGCTCACCGCCGACGTACGGCGGCTGCGGGAGCGGCCCGCGCCCGCCTCCGCCGTGGTCGGCGGGGCCGAGGACCCCGAGCACCCGGAGAACGCCGACCGGGTCGAACTGCACTCCCTCGGCACCTCGCGCAGGCCCCGCTCCGCCCTCGCCGTCGGCACCGCCGCCGCCCTCGGCACCGCCGAGCGGTACGCCGTGCACTCGGCCGTCGCCCTGCTGACGCTCACCACGGAACGCTCGCGCTCCCTGTACGAGGCCGGACTGCGCATCGACGAGGCCGTGCTGCGCATGCTGCTGGCCGGCGAACCGGACCACGCGCGGACCGTCGCCGGGGACCTGTACGGCGGTCTGCTGGACGCGCCCTTCCGGATCATCGTCGCCGAGTCGGTGCCGGCGTCCGCCGCGCGGGCGCACGGGCGCGGGTCCGCCGCGGGCACCGGTGGCGACCGGCTGGGCGCGCTCGCCGAGGTCGTGGAGTCCGCGGCGGCGCGTGCCGGGGAGGCGGTGCTGGCCGTCCCCGAGGGCGAGCGGCTGGTGATGCTCGCCACGGACGGGGGCGCGGCCGTCGCCGCCTGCGTCGAGTACGCGTCGGCGCTGGAGACCGGCCGCCCGGCGCCCGATCCGAAAGGCGGCGACGAGGACGGCCTGACCGTCGGCCTGTCGGCGCCGTCCGGGCCCATCGCCGCGTCCGCCGCCTACAAGCAGGCCGAGCAGGCGCTGTCGGTGGCCCGCCGGCGTGGACGCGTCTGCGTGGAGCACGAACACCTGGCGGCCGGGTCGGTGCTGCCGCTGCTCGCGGACGACGCGGTGCGCGCCTTCGCCGACGGCCTGCTCCGGGCGCTGCGCGACCACGACGCGACCGGCCGGGGCGACCTGGTGGCGTCCCTGCGCGCGTGGCTCTCCCGCCACGGCCAGTGGGACGCGGCCGCCGCCGACCTCGGCGTCCACCGCCACACGCTGCGCTACCGGATGCGACGCGTGGAGGAGATCCTCGGCCGGTCCCTGGACGACCCGGACGTACGGATGGAGCTGTGGCTGGCTTTGAAGGCGACGTCGGCCGAATAAGCCCGTCCGGCGTTTGAGGACGAGGCCGTCCAGGCCGAAGCGGGGGTCTGGGGGGCGGCAGCCCCCGAGGTCGGGACGGGAAGGGGCGGCGGGGGCGAAATCTCTCCCTCCCGCACCCCACCTGGCCGCCACGTCGAACCGCTCACCCTCACCACTACACTCCGGACAAACGCCCCCCACCGCCCCCCGCCCTACCGTGGACCCGCAACCCCCGTACACCCCGTACACACCCCCAACGCGGAAGGGCCCGGACGCCACATGACTTCCACCCACGCCTTCTGGCTCGCCGGCCGCCAGGCCACCGGCGAGGCCGCCTTCGACGTCACGTCCCCCTGGGACGGCAGCCGGGTCGGCGCGGTGAGCGTGCCGACCGATGCCCAGGTCGAGGAGGCCGTGGCCGCCGCGTACGCCGTACGGGACGAGTTCGCCGCCACCCCCGCCCACGTCCGCGCCGCCGCGCTGGACCACGTCAGCCGACGGCTGGCCGAGCGCACCGAGGAGATCGCCCGCCTGATCTCCGCCGAGAACGGCAAGCCGGTCAAGTGGGCCCGCGGCGAGGTCGGCCGCGCGGTCTCCGTCTTCCGCTTCGCGGCCGAGGAGGCCCGCCGCTTCAACGGCGGCGAGGCCCAGCGCCTGGACACCGACGCGGGCGGTCAGGGGCGGCTCGCGCTGACCCGCCGCTTCCCGAAGGGCGTCGTCCTGGGCATCGCGCCGTTCAACTTCCCGCTGAACCTGTGCGCTCACAAGATCGCCCCCGCGATCGCCGCCGGCGCGCCGATCATCCTGAAGCCGGCCCCGGCCACCCCCCTCTCCGGCCTGATCCTCGGTGAGCTGCTGGCCGAGACGGAGCTGCCGGCCGGTTCCTGGAGCATCCTCCCGGTGCCCAACGACAAGATGCCGGCCCTCGTCCAGGACGAGCGGCTGCCGGTCATCTCCTTCACCGGTTCCGAGACCGTCGGCTACGCGATCATGGACTCGGTGCCGCGCAAGCACTGCACCCTGGAGCTGGGCGGCAACGGCGCGGCCGTGGTCCTCGGCGACTGGGCGAGCGACGCCGACCTGGACCGGGCCGCGCAGCGCATCGCGACCTTCTCCAACTACCAGGGCGGCCAGTCCTGCATCTCGGTGCAGCGCGTGATCGCCGACGCCGCCGTCTACGACCGCCTGCTGCCGCGGATCGTCGCCGCCGTCGAGGCCCAGGTGACCGGCGACCCGAACGACGACGCCACGGACGTCGGCCCGCTGGTCAGCGAGGCCGCCGCCGAGCGCGTCGAGGCGTGGGTGCGGGAGGCCGTCGACGCGGGCGCCACGCTGCACACCGGCGGCAAGCGGGACGGCGCCACGTACGCGCCGACCGTGCTCACCGGCCTGCCGGACGACGTCACCCTCGCCCGCGAGGAGGTCTTCGGCCCCGTGCTCAGCGTGCAGAAGGTCGACGGCGAGGCCGAGGCGTTCGCCGCGGTCAACGACTCCAAGTACGGCCTCCAGGCGGGCGTGTTCACCCACGACCTGCAGACCGCCTTCCGCGCCCACCGGGCCCTGGAGGTCGGCGGTGTCGTCATCGGCGACGTCCCCTCCTACCGGGCCGACCAGATGCCGTACGGCGGCGCCAAGCAGTCCGGCGTGGGCCGCGAGGGCGTCCGGTTCGCGATGGACGACTACACCTACGAGCGCGTGCTGGTCCTGACGGACCTCGCTCTCTGAGGCACCCCGGGAAGACCGGCGGCCCGAACCCACTGTGCGGGGGTTCGGGCCGCCGGTGCGTGTGGGCCCCGTCCTATCCGGCGTCGAGCTGGTGGTCGGCCCACACGTACGTCTCGGGCAGCAACTCGGCGACGGGGACGGCCCGCAGACGGTCGCCGCCGCCGACGATCACCCGGAGCGCGGGGAAGTAGTCGAGCAGCGCTTGGCGGCACCGCCCGCACGGCGGGACGACGCCCCGCTCCCGGTCGCCGACGGCGACGATCGTCTCCAGCTCGTAGGCGCCCTGGGCGGCGGCCGCGCCGATGACGACCAGCTCGGCGCAGGGGCCGCCGGTGAAGTGGTAGGCGTTGACCGCCGTGACGATCCTGCCGTCCCGGGCGCGGGCGGCGGCCGCCACGGTGTGGTTGTCGCCGTGGCAGCGGGTGCGGGCGACGTCGGCCGCGGCCTCGACGAGTTCGTGGTCGACGGGGTGGGTCTGCGTGGTCATCCTTCTCGCCTTCTTCGGTGTCCGCCGACGGTGCCCCGGACCCCGCGCCCGCGCAAGCGGATACGGCGATGCGCGGCCACCGGTACGGCGGTGCGCGGCCACCGGGTCAACGTCGGCGCGGCAACGGCCCCGGCCGCGCGGCGGCTTCGACGCCGAGCAGGTCGAGCAGCGTCGCGTGGGCGTGCTCCCAGGTCCATTCGGCCCGCACCCACGCGCGGCCCCTGCCGCCCATCGCGCGGGCCTCGGCGGGGTTGCGCAACAGCCTGATCAGCCGGTCCGCCGTCGCGGCCACCGAGCGCCCGTCGACGACATGCCCCGTCCGGCCGTCGCGCACGGCGTCCGGCGCGCCGCCCGAGTCGCCCGCCACGACCGGGAGTCCGGACGCGGCGGCCTCCAGGTACACGATGCCCAGACCCTCCACCTCCAGGCCGCCCCGGCGGGTACGGCACGGCATCGCGAACACGTCGGCGGCGGCGTAGAACGGCGGGAGCGCGTGGTGGGGGTGCCCGCCGGCCAGCACGACGGCGTCCAGCACGCCCTCGCGCAGGGCCAGTCGGCGCAGTTCCGGCGCGTACGGGCCGTCGCCCACCAGGAGCAGTACGGCGTCCGGGATCGCCCCGCGGACCCAGGGCAGTGCCCTGATCAGCGTGTCCTGTCCCTTGCGCGGGACCATCCTGGCCGTGCACAGGATCACTGGACGGTGCCCCAGGCCGTACCGGGTCCTGACCGGCCCGCCGTCCACCGCGGGGTGGAAGGCGTCGGTGTCCACGCCGGGGGCCAGGCGGGCGGTGCGGGTCCCGGGCGCGAGGGCCGCCTCGACGGGCCCGCGGGTGCTCTCGCCCAGCCAGGTCACCGTGTCCACCCGCCTGCCGATGCGGCGCAGCAGGCCCCGGGTGCCGGGGGTGCGGGCCCACCACACCTCGTGGCCGTGGGTGGTGGCGACGGCGGTGCGGATCCCCGCCGTACGCCTGAGCCGGTCCGCCATCAGGCCGAGGGGCGCCGCCGCGCCGAACCACACCCGGTCGCAGCCGTGGCGCCGGGCCACGGACACGGCGTGCGCGGTGACGCGGGGCGTGGGCAGCAGGGTGCGGGCCGGGTGGCGGATCACCGGGTACGGGAAGGGACCGCCGTCCCGCGCCGGGTCCGCCGCCGAGGTGAGGACGACCACCTCGTCGGGCGGGAAGCGGTCGGCCAGTTGCCGGACGAAGGTCTCGATGCCGCCCTGCCGGGGCGGGAAGTCGTTGGTGACGATCAGCGTGCGGGGGCGGGTTCCGCCACGGGCGTCGCGTGTCATGCGGGGGCCTTCTCTCCGGTGGGGGCGGGCTTCCGGACGGCGACGACGGGGATCACGCGCGGCGGTGTGCGCAGCGCCAGCGCGCCGAGGACCAGCGGATACACCAGGTAGCCGAAGCGCGTCGCCGGCATCAGGGCCGTCGCCAGGCCCAGCCCGAGCGCGAGCCGCGCGGCCGCCGCCCGCACCGTCCCCGGCGGCCGCAGCCCGAGCGAGACGCCGATCAGCAGCGCCCCCGCCGCGAGGAGCGCCAGGGCGATCACCGTGCCGCCGGGGACGTACACCGCGAGCAGGTGTCCGGGCAGCGGGCTCCCGGCGGGGGAGGCGACGGCGGTGAGGCCGAGCGGGAAGGCGACGACGTTGCGGTGGAAGCCGGCGGGATCGGCGAGCGCGAAGGGCAGTACCGCCGCCGTCGCGGTGCCCAGCCCCACGGCGGCGCACCGCAGCGCGGACCGCCCGCCCCGGCCCACGGCGACGAGCGCGAGCGCCACCGGCAGGGCGGGCCAGGCCGTCCACTTGAGCGCGGCGGCGGCCCCGAGCGCCAGACCGGCCCGGCCCGCCCGCCCCCGCCCGGCCAGCGCGACGCCGAGGCACATCAGCCCCACCACCGGCAGATCGACCCCGCCCACCGCGCAGGGCAGCGCCACCAACGGGCAGGCCAGCAGCCGGGCGCGGCCCAGGCCGACGGCGGCCAGGCAGGCGACGAACGCGCCGCCCAGCCACCAGCGGGCGTCCCCGGGCAGCACCCCGAAGAGCGCCATCCCCGGCAGATAGGGGTTGAAGTCGCCGACGGTCACGGGGGCGGAGACGTACGGGCTGCCGGCCGTCAGCAGCAGCCGCCCCGACCGTTCGACGACGGTGACCTCCGACTGCGCGAGCCCCGCCGCCACCAGACCGGCGAGGGGCACCAGTACGGCCCCCAGCACGGCCACGGCCCGGGCGGTGCGGCGCTGCCGGGAACCGGACGACAGCAGCGCCGCGAGCGCGTACCCGGCCCCCGCCGTCCACCCCCACATCCGGTGCGTTGCCACGTCCGAGGCGAGCGCGAAGCCCGGCGCGACCACCGCGCACCCGGCCCAGACCCCGCGCTCCAGTCGCGCCGGCGAGTACGCCGCCGCCCGCTGTCCAAGACTCTTCCCCATGTCCGTCGACGCTACGAACGCGCAGCTCGTACGGCGTCAACCGAGGCTCCGCACCCGGGACTCAACCCGTGGTACGACATCCGCCGCCGGACTCCACCCGAGCGGTGACGCGCGGTCCCGCCCCGGCCGGGATCATGGGCCGTATGAGTTCGCCGCTGCAGCGGCGGGTCCGCGACTGGATCGCCGCACCCGCCTACCCCTGGGTCACCGGTGGCATCGTGACCGCAGGAGCGGTCGCCGAGCTGATCGTCATCCCCGCGGGCGTGACGACCACCATCGGAGTGCTCGTCTCGGCCGCCTCGCTGATGTGGCGGCGCTCCTTCCCGCCGATCGCCGTGCTCACCCTCGCCGCGGGGCTCCTCGGCTTCGCCGGCGACATCAACCTGTACGTCTCGATCATGGTGAGCGGACTGACCGGCTGCTACTGCCTCGGCCGGCGCCGGGTGCTGCACCCGGCGCTGACCGTCGCGGGCGGCGCGCTCGGCGCCCTCTGCGTGAACCTGGTGCACATCAACACCTGGTCGCGGATGGAGCTGCCGGTCCCGGCGCTGTGGGAGAAGGGCTCGCTGAGCCTGTTCGCCGAGTCGTTCCTGCTGACCGTGGTGGTCTTCGGCGCCGTCATGATGGGTGACGCGGTGCGCTCCCGCGAGGAGACCCGCACCGAACGGCACCTGGCCCAGGCCCGCGTGATCGCGATGGAGCGGCAGCAGGCCGCCGAGGCCGAACGGGCCGCCATCGCCCGTGAACTGCACGACATCGTCTCGCACTCGGTGTCGATGATCGCCGTCCAGGCCGAGAGCGCCACCTACACCACCCCCGGACTCACCCCCGAGGCCCGCGACGGCTTCCAGCAGATCGCCGCCACCGCCCGCTCCTCGATGGCCGAACTGCGCCGCCTGCTCGGCGTGTTGCGCACCCCTCAGGGCGACGTCGCCCGCACCGCTCCGCAGCCCGCCCGCACCGCACCGCAGCCGACCCTCGACCACCTCGCCGAACTGGTCGAGCAGCACCGGGCGGTGGGCGGTGTGGCCGAGCTGCGGATCACGGGGGAGCGGGTGCCGCTGCCCGCCGCGTGGGAGCTGTCCGCCTACCGGATCACCCAGGAGGCGCTGACCAACGCGCGCAAGCACGCGCCCGGTGCCCGTACCGTGGTGGAGGTCGACTACGGCGCCGGCCGGCTCCTCACCCTCCGCGTCCGCGACGACGGCCCCGGCCGCGGCGCCGGCTCCGTTCCCGGCGCGGGGCACGGCCTGACCGGGATGCGGGAGCGGGCGGCGCTGGTCGGCGGGCGGCTCAGCGCCGGAGCGGGCCCGGACGGCGGGTTCCTGGTGGAGGCGGAGCTGCCGTGGGGGAGCGGGTGAACCCACTGACAGGAGAGCCGCCGGAGGGAGAGAGGGGTACGGGTGTGATCAGGGCACTGGTCGCCGACGACCAGGCGGTCGTCCGCACCGGCTTCGTGAACCTCCTGGGCACCCAGGACGACATCGAGGTCGTCGGCGAGGCGGCGGACGGTGTGCAGGCGGTCCGGGTGGCCGCCGAGACCCGGCCCGATCTCGCCCTCCTCGACATCCGCATGCCGCACCGCGACGGCATCGAGGCGGCCCGCGAGATCCTGGCCGCCTCGGGCGGCGCGACGAAGGTCCTGATGCTGACGACCTTCGGTCTCGACGAGTACGTGTACGACGCCCTGGCCGCCGGGGCGGGCGGCTTCCTCCTCAAGGACGCGACCTTCCCCGAACTGCTGCACGCCGTCCGGGTGGTGGCGGCCGGTGAGGCCCTGCTCTCGCCCGGCATCACCAAGCGGCTGATCGCCGAGTTCGTCCACGCGCGCGGGTCCAGGCTGCCCGTCCACGCGGCCGGCGACCTCACCGTCCGGGAGACGGAGGTGCTGACCCTGATCGCCAGGGGCCTGTCCAACGCGGAGATCGCCGGCCGCCTCACCATCACCGACCACACCGTGAAGACCCACATCAACCGGGTGTTCGCGAAGCTGGAACTGCGGGACCGGGCCCAGGCCGTGATCGTGGCCTACGAACTGGGCCTGGTCCGGGCGGGCGGGGCGCCCTCAGCCGGAGAAGCCGACGTGTGCGAGCCGCAGTGAGCCGCGCAGCCTGACGCGGACGTCGTGGACGCCCCCGGCGGTGAACGCGCCGTCGAGGTCCACGTAGTCGTACGGCCCCGGTGTCGGCGCGTCCGGCGACAGCACCGCCAACGGCGGCCCCCCGTCGAGGGCGATCTCGACCGTGCCCCCGCCCGCCACCGACACCGTCACCCCGGTGACACCGGACCCGAAGTCGCAGTCCCGGTACAGCAGTTCGCCCGGCCGGTTCGCCACCGGCGCCACCGCGTCGCCCGCCGCCTTCGTCCGGTCCACGATCTCCGTGCCGCTCTGCTCGTCGAAGTCGGCGGCCGCCAGGCCGCGTTCGCGTACCGGGCGGGGAGCGGCCGGCTCTCCGTCCAGGACGACGGTCGTCTCCAGGCGCACGTCCTCGCTGGAGGACCCCACCAGCAGCGCGTACGGCCCCGGCTCCAGCCGCCACCGGCCGTGCGCGACGTCCCAGAACGCGAAGGCGGACAGCGGCACGTCGAAGGAGACCCGGGCCGTCTCACCCGGAGCGAGGCCCGACCGGCGGTGCGCCAGCAGTTCCCGGCGCGGACGCGGGACCGACCCGCACCCGGCCCGGACGTAGAGCTGGGCCACCTCGTCGGCGGTGACGTCCCCGGTGTTGGTGACGTTGAAGGACACCGACACGTGCCCGTCCGCCACCCGCGCGGCCAGGTCGCCGTAGCCGAAGGACGCGTAGGACAGGCCGTGCCCGAACGGGAACAGCGGCGTGCCCTCGAAGTAGAGGTAGGTCTGACGGCCGCCGATCACGTCGTAGTCGAGCGGATCGGGCAGGTCGGCGTCGTCCGCGTACCAGGTCTGCGGGAGCCGCCCGCCCGGTGAGACGTCCCCGGCGAGGACCCGCGCCAGCGCGGTGCCGGCCGCCTGTCCGCCGTGGGCGGTCCACAGCACCGCCCCGAGCCCCTCCGTGTCCACCGCGTACGGGTAGGCGGACACCAGCGCCAGCACGGTGGCCGCACCGGCGGCGCGGGCCGCGCGCAGCAGCCGCTCCTGGTGGGCGGGCAGCCGCAGCGTCGTACGGTCCTCGGTCTCCCGGCCGTTGATGTGCGGGTCGTTGCCCGCGACCACCACGACCACGTCCGCCTCGGCCGCCGCCCGCGCCACCGCGTCCTCGCCGCGTTCGGTCACGACCAGGCCGAAGACCTCGGCGGCGTCCTCGTCCGGGGCGGCAACCTTCACGCCGTCGGCGGCGACCCGGACGTGACGACCCGTTCCCAGGTGCCTCAGGAGGTGACCGTTCCCATGCGGTTCGAGACGGAACGTCTCCTGCACGACCCAGCCGCCGGGCTGGTCGGCGGAGGCGCGCAGGCGGCCGTCCCCGGCGACCGACAGGTAGCGGCCGTCGGGGGCGCGCAGGGTGAGGACCCCCTCGCCCCAGTCGGTCAGCGCGAACTCGGTGCCGACGGCGTCCGTGGTGAGCGGCGGCATGTCGGTGCGGCCGGCCAGCAGGGCCGGGTCGAGGGCGCCCTCGACGCCGTGCGCCCCGCCGTCGGAGCCGTCGGCCGGGAGCACGTGCAGGTGGGCCCCGTCCGCGGTGCGCAGCCGGACCCGGTCCACGCCCTCCGCGAAGCTCACCCGGTCGGCGCCGAACCGCTCGTACAGGCCCTCCAGCGGAGTGGAGCGGTGGATGAGCGTGCCGCTGTACCAGTCGAGCTTGCACTCGTCGGCGAGCAGCCCGACGACGGCGACGCGGGTGTCGGGGGCCAGCGGCAGGACGCCGTCGTTCCGCAGCAGGACCACCGCCTGCTCGGCCGCCTCCAGCGCCAGCGCCCGGTGCTCCGGCGTGTCGAACTCCGCGGCGGTGTCCGCCGTGACGGCGTGCGGGTCGTGCTCCGGGTCGAACTCGCCGAGCCGGAAGCGGACCGACAGCTGGCGGCGCACGGCCGCGTCCACGTCGGCCTCGGTCAGCAGGCCCCGGTCGAGGGCGCCCCGGACGCGCGCGAGGGTCGTCGAGGGGTCCGTGCCGTGGTCGGTGAAGCTGTCCACGCCGGCCCGGAGCGCTGCGGCCGTCGCCTCCTCGTGGGTGGCGAAGTAGTGCTCGGAGTCGACCAGGTTGGAGGGCGCGCCCGCGTCCGAGCAGACCAGCAGGTCGTCCTCCGTCCAGGTGCGCAGGTGCCCGGTGAGGTGGGGGGAGACGTGGTTGGGGCGGCCGTTGACGAGGTTGTAGGCCGGCATCACCCCGGCGACCGCGCCCGCCTCGACGGTCGCGCGGAAGGCCCGCAGGTCGTACTCGTGCAGGACGCGCGGGCGCACGGACGACGAGGTGGTGTCCCGGTCCCGCTCGTTGTTGTGCGCGAGCCAGTGCTTGAGGACCGGCGCCGTACGCCAGTACACCGGATGTCCGCCGCGCAGGCCCCGGGTGTAGGCGGTGGCGAGGGCGGAGGTGAGCCGCGGGTCCTCGGAGTAGCCCTCCTCGTTGCGGCCCCACAGGGGGTGGCGGAGCAGGTTCACGGTCGGCGACCAGACGTTGAGGCCGACCCGGTCGTCGCGGGCGCGCATCGCCCGGGCCTCCTTGGACACCGCCTCGCCGACCCGGCGCAGAAGGTCCTCGTTCCAGGTCGCGCCCAGCCCCACGGCCTGGGGGAACACGGTCGCCGGGCCCATCCAGGCCACGCCGTGCAGCGCCTCCTGCCCGGTGCGGAAGGCGGCGATGCCGAGCCGTTCGACGGCGGGGGCGAACTGGTGCAGGAACCGGGTCTTCTCGTCCGGCGTGAGCCGCGACATCAGGTCGTCGACGCGCTTCGCGAACGGCAGACGCGGATCACGGAAGGGTGGCGCGGGCGGCATGGATGCGGTCACGTGGGGTTCCCCTTGCGATGGATCGGCCAGGCGCATTCGAAGCGCTTCGATGCTGATTTGCGGCAAGGGTGGGTGTCAAGGCGCTTGAGCGTCCCACCTTCGACTTCTCGTCACAACCCGTGTTTCACATAAGCAGGTTCGGTCGATCCGTCCCTGCGCCCACCCCGGAGGAATTCTGGGAACGGCTCTTGTGTGCCCCCAGGGGTTCACTTAACCTCGCAGCAACATCGAAGCGCTTCGACTAAGCCTCCCCACATCGCAGCCGACGGCCACCGCCGCGTGTCCCGGTGCGCCACGAAGGGTTGACGCAAATGACGCCGAACGCCGCCTCCGGTCCCAGCCGGAGAAGTTTCCTCGCCTCCACGGCGGTCGCCACCGCAGCGGTGGCCGGAGGGGTGCCGCTGCTTACCGCCTGCGGGGGATCCGACGGAGGCTCGCGCGAGGGCACCACGTCGGGCAAGGCCGCCGACAAGCTGCTGCCGGCGTACGTGGCGGCCGGCGTGGTCACCCCCGACATCCCCAGCAAGAACGGCTCCGCGGTCGGCTTCACCGGGAAACTCGACCTCGCGGACCTGAAGACCTCGGTGCCCGAGAAGCTCGGCAAGGGCGGCCGGGTCACCGTCATGTCCCCGTTCTGGGGGTCACCGCCCAAGGGGGGCAACGCCTACTACCGGGCGATGAACGACCTCATCGGTGTCGACGTGGCCTGGCAGAACCAGGACGGCAACACCTACGACCAGAAGCTCGGCGCGGTCCTCGCCTCCAGCGAGGTGCCCGACGTGGTGGTCGTGCCCGGCTGGAACATGACCGGCAGGATCCCCAGCGCCATCATCGGCAAGTTCGCCGACCTCGGCCCCCACCTCTCCGGCGACGCGGTCAAGGAGTACCCGAACCTCGCCGCGATCCCGACCGACGCCTGGCGGCGCTCCATCTTCGGCGGCAGGCTCCGCGGCCTGCCGATGCCCTCCTCCTACGTGACCGGCATCGTGCCCCTGTACCGGCGGGACGTCTTCGAGAAGGAGGGCTACGAGGTCCCGCGCTCCTGCGACGAGTTCATGGCGCTGGCCAAGGACGCCACCAGCGCGAAGGCCAAGCGCTGGGCCTGCCTGGACATGAAGTGGACCGCCTTCAACGCCTTCGGGGTGCTCTCCGGCAACGAGAAGGCGCTCGGCTGGCACGAGATCGACGGCAAGCTCGTCAACCGCGTGGAGACCGACGAGTACCTCGAGGCGCTGGAGTGGACCCGCAAGCTCTTCGCCGCCGGTGTCACCCACCCCGACGCCGACCTCGGCAAGAGCAGCGCGGCCGACCCCGGGCCGAAGTTCGCGGCCGGCGAGTTCCTGATCTACAACCAGGACATGTCGCAGTGGTGGAGCCGCACCGCCGAGCAGGCCACCCAGAACCCCGACTTCGAGATCTGGGGCATGGACATCTTCGGCCACGACGGCGGCGACCCCGTGCTGTGGGCCATGAACCCGGCCACCATCTTCGCCTTCGTCAACAAGAAGGCGTCCGAGTCGGTGGTCCGCGACGTGCTGGCCATGGCCAACGTCACCGCCGCGCCGTACGGCACCAGGGAGTACATGACCACCAACTACGGCGTCGAGGGCACCCACTACACCGTCGAGGACGGCGTCCCCACCAAGACCGAACAGGGCAACGTCGAGGTCATGAACGCCTACGTGATGGTGGCGAGCCCCGCCCCCACCATCGCCCGCCCCGACTTCCCCGAGGTCGGCAAGGGGCAGGTCGAGTGGCAGCAGCGGATGGGCGCCTTCACCAAGAAGTCCGCCTTCTACGGCATGCAGGTCGTCGAGCCCGCCCGCTACACCAACCTCGCCAACGACTTCGAGCAGCTGGAGGACGACGTCGTCCGCGGCCGCAAGAAGATCAGCGACGTGCAGCGGGCCGTCTCCGACTGGCGCGGCAAGGGCGGCGACGAGCTGCGCGACTGGTACAAGAAGCTGCTCGACGAGAACGGTTCGGCCGCGAGCTGACCGGCACCGAGGCAAGGAGTCAGGCCGTGTCGCACAGCACGGTGCCTCGGAGCAGGGCCGAGGCCGAAGAGACGAAGACCCCGGTGGCGTCCGGCGACGCCACCGGGCGGGGCAGGAGGAAACCGCCTGCGGGCAAGCTGAGCCCGCGGCTGCGGTTCAGACGCGACCGCGTCCTGCTGCTGATGACACTGCCGGCCATCCTGCTGGTGCTGCTCTTCAACTACGTGCCGATCCTCGGCAACGTCGTCGCCTTCCAGGAGTACGACCCGTACATCAGCGACAACGGCATCGTCTCCATCATGAACAGCCCCTGGGTGGGGCTGGACAACTTCCAGCGCATCTTCGCGGACTCGGCCTTCTGGAACGCCGTACAGAACACGCTGGTGCTCTTCATCCTCCAGCTGGTGCTGTTCTTCCCCATCCCCATCGCGCTCGCGCTGCTCATCAACAGCGTGGTCAGACCGCGGGTGCGGGCCGTCGCGCAGGCCATTCTGTACCTGCCGCACTTCTTCTCCTGGGTGCTGGTCGTCGCCGTCTTCCAGCAACTCTTCGGCGGGGCCGGGATCTTCTCGCAGCTCCTGCGGGAGCACGGGCACGACGGCCTGTCGGTCATGACGGACCCGGGCACCTTCCCCTTCCTGCTCACCGCGGAGAGCGTGTGGAAGGACGCCGGCTGGGGGATCATCGTCTTCCTCGCCGCGCTGGCATCCGTCAGCCCCGACCTCTACGAGGCCGCGGCGATGGACGGCGCGAGCCGGTGGCGCCGCATGTGGCACGTCACGCTGCCCGCGCTGCGCCCGGTCATCGCGCTGCTGCTGGTGCTGCGGGTCGGTGACGCCCTCACCGTCGGATTCGAGCAGATCCTGCTGCAACGCGACGCCGTCGGACCCGGCGCCGCCGAGGTCCTGGACACCTTCGTGTGGTGGAACGGCGTGCGCAACCAGGACTTCGGCTACGCCGCCGCAGCCGGCCTGATCAAGGGCGTCATCAGCCTCGGCCTGGTCCTGGCCGCGAACAAGGTGGCCCATCTCATGGGCGAGCAGGGGGTGTACAAAAAGTGACCGCCGTCATCGACAAGCCCGCCGGGCGTCCCGTACGAGGACCCGGTCGGTGGGCCGCCCCGCCCCGGCCCGCGTGGGAGGAGAAGCCCAGTCCGGCCGGGGTGGCCGGCAAGGGCCTGGTCCTCGCCCTGGCCTGCCTCGGCATCCTGTTCCCGCTGTGGATCGTCGTGGTCACCAGCCTCTCCTCGCGCGCGGCCATCGACGAGGCCGGCGGCCTGGTGATGATCCCCAAGGACGTCACCTTCGTCGCGTACCAGGAACTGCTCAGCGGCGGCCAGGTCACCCGCGCGGCGATGGTCAGCGTCGGCGTCACGCTCGCCGGCACCCTGTTCTCCATGGCGGTGTCCGTGCTGTGCGCCTACGGACTCTCCCGCAGCGGCTCCCTCGGCCACCGCTGGATCCTCATGCTGCTGCTGGCCACGATGTTCTTCAGCGCCGGCCTCATCCCCACCTACCTGCTGGTGCAGTCCCTCGGCCTGATGGACAGCTACCTCGCCCTGATCCTGCCCAGCGCCATCAGCGTCTTCAACATCCTGGTGCTGCGCGGCTTCTTCATGGGCATCTCCCCGGAGCTGATCGACAGCGCCCGCATCGACGGCGCGGGCGACCTGCGCATCCTGTGGCGGATCGTGCTGCCGCTGTCCCGCGCGGTCGTCGCGGTGATCACGCTGTTCTACGCGGTCGGCTACTGGAGCGCCTGGTTCAACGCCTCCCTGTACCTGAACGACCAGGACATGCTGCCCCTCCAGAACGTCATGATCCAGCTGGTCCAGAAGCAGGAGGCGCCGGTCGGTCTCGGCCAGGCCATCAAGACCGGTGAACTCTCCGGCCTCGCCGTGCAGATGGCCGTGATGGTCATGGCCCTGCTGCCGGTCGCCGTCCTGTCCCCGTTCGTCCAGCGCCACTTCAGGAAGGGCATGCTCACAGGGGCGGTGAAGGGCTGATGCCGGACCTCGCGGACGTGACCCGGCACCGCATCCTCTTCGGCGGCGACTACAACCCCGAGCAGTGGCCGGAGGAGACCTGGCCCGAGGACGTCCGCCTGATGAGGGCCGCCGGCGTCAACACCGTCACCGTCGGCGTCTTCTCCTGGGCGCGGCTCGAACCCCGGCCCGGCGTGCACGACTTCGCCTGGCTGGACCGGGTCATGGACCTGCTGCACGAGGGCGGCGTCGGCGTCGTCCTCGCCACCCCCACCGCCTCACCCCCGCCCTGGCTGGGCCACCTGCACCCCGACACCCTGCCCCGTGACGCGGACGGCCGCACCGAGTGGTGGGGCGGCCGGCAGCACTTCTCGCACTCCAGCGCCACCTACCGACGGCACGCCGCCGCCATCACCGAGGCCCTGGCCGCGCGGTACGCGAGCCATCCCGCGCTCGCCATGTGGCACATCAACAACGAGTACTGCACCCATGACCACGGCGACGAGGCCGCCACCCGGTTCCGCCGCTGGCTCCAGGACCGGTACACCACTCTCGACGCCCTCAACACCGCCTGGGGCACCGCCTTCTGGAGCCAGGGCTACGGCGACTGGGCCGAGGTCATGCCGCCCCGCCGCACCCACTACCTGAGGAACCCCGCGCAGGTCCTGGACTTCCGGCGGTTCACCTCCGACATGCTCCTGGAGTGCTTCGCCGCCGAGCGCGACATCGTCCGCCGCCACACCCCGCACCTCCCGGTCACCACCAACTTCATGCCGCTCTGGTCCGGCCAGGACGCCTGGCGCTGGGCCGAGGAGGAGGACGTCGTCTCCGTCGACCTCTACCCCGACCCGCGCGACCCGTACGGCGCGCAGGAGGGCGCCCTCGTCCAGGACCTGACCCGTTCCCAGGCACGTGGCCCGTGGATGCTCATGGAACAGGCGGCCGGAGCGGTCAACTGGCGCGGTGTGAACCACCCCAAGCCCCGCGGCCTGAACCGCCTGTGGTCCTTGCAGGCCGTCGCCCGGGGCGCGGACGCCGTCTGCTACTTCCAGTGGCGCCAGTCGAGGCAGGGCGCCGAGAAGTTCCACTCCGGGATGGTCTCCCACGCGGGCCCGGGTGGCCGCACGTACGAGGAGGTCGTGCGGCTCGGCGCCGACCTCGCGAAGCTCGGCCCGCACGCCGCCGGCACCCGCGTCACCGCCGACATCGCCGTCCTGCACGACTGGCACTCCTGGTGGGCCGCCGACCAGGAGGCCCGCCCCTCCGCCCGCGTCGACCACGCCGACGTCCTGCGCGCCTGGCACCGCGCGCTGTGGCGGGCCCACCTCACCGCCGACTTCGCCCACCCCGACCACGACCTGACCCCGTACAAGGTGGTCCTCGTCCCCCAGCTGTACGCGCTCACCGACACCGCGGTCGACAACCTCCTCGCCCACGTCCGCCGCGGCTCCACCCTCGTCTGCGGTTTCCTCACCGGCGTCGCCGACCAGGACGACCGGATCAGGCCCGGCGGCATGGACGCCCGGCTGCGCGAGCTGTTCGGCATCCGCACCCTGCACGAGTGGTGGCCCCTGGAGGAGGACGAGCGCGCCGGCTGCGACGGCTTCCGGGGCGTCCTGTGGTCGGAGGAGATCGAACCGGACGCCACCGCCGACGAGGTGATCCCGTATCAGGGCGGCGAGCTGGACGGACATCCGGCCGTCCTGCGCAAGGGCGGCGCCTGGTACCTCTCGACCCTCCCCGAACCGGACGCCCTGCGCGACCTGCTCGCCCGGATCGCCGCCGACGCCGGCGTCCGCCCCGTGCTCGACGGGCTCCCGGCCGACGTCGAGGCGGTGCGCCGCGGCGGCCTGCTCTTCCTCCTCCACCACGGCCGCGACCCCGTCACCGTCGCCGTCCCCGGCACCCACCGCGACCTGCTGACCGACGCCACCGTCACCGACCGCGTCACCCTCGGCCGCCACGGCGCGGCCGTCCTCACCGAGCCCGCCTCATGAGCACGACGCCCGGGCACGGCCCCCCACCCATGGAAGGAACCCCATGGCACCACGCACCCGCCCCCGCACCCTGACCGCCCTCCTCGCCCCGGCCCTCGCCCTGGGCGCCACCCTCGGTCTGGCCTCCGCCCCCGCCCAGGCCGCCGTCTGGAACTCGTGCGACCAGTGGGGCAACACCACCCTGGACGGCTACATCCTCTACAACAACATCTGGGGCTCCGGCGCCGGCGCCCAGTGCGTCTGGGCCAACTCCGGCACGAACTGGGGCGCCTGGGCCGACCACCCGAACACGGGCGGCATCAAGTCCTACCCGAACGCCAAGAAGGTGATCAACAAGCCGATCACCTCCCTCGGCTCGCTCCGCAGCAGCTACGACGTCACGGTCCCGGCGGCCGGCGCCTACAACACGTCGTACGACATCTGGGACACGGACTACGACTACGAGATCATGCTCTGGGTCAACCACCACGGAGCCGTCGGCCCGCTCGGCAGCCCGCAGGGTTCCGTCACCCTCGGCGGCCACTCCTGGAACGTCTACAAGGGCAGCAACGGCGCCAACGAGGTCTTCTCGTTCCTGCGCACCTCGGACTCCAGCTCCGGCACGGTCGACATCCTGCCGATCCTGAAGTGGATCAAGGACACCAAGGGCTGGATGGGCGACGAGACCATCGGTGACGTGCAGTTCGGCTACGAGATCACCTCGTCGGCCGGCGGCCTCGACTTCACCACCAACAACCTGACGGTCAGCGGCGGCTGACCCACCGCGCGCGCCCCGGCCCGGGGGCCGGCCCCGCGCTCACGACCGCGCGGGCGCCGGTCCCGAGCTGGCCCGGACGGTCAGCTCCGGCGCGAGCAGCACGACCTCGTCGCTCCCGCGTCCGTCGAGCTTGGCGATCAGCTGCTCCACGGCCTGCCGGCCCATCTCCTGTACGGGCAGGGCGACCGAGGTGAGCCGTACCGAGGCATGGGTGGCGACCTGCTCCGGGCAGACCGCGACCACCGACACGTCCTCGGGGACGGCCCGGCCCTGCCGGCGCAGCAGGGAGAGCAGCGGCTCGACGGCCGACTCGTTCTGGACGACGAAGCCCGTGGTGTCCGGACGCTCGTCGAAGACCCGGGCGAGGGTCGCGGCCATCGCGTCGTACCCGCCCTCGCAGGGCCGGTGCAGCAGCCGCAGGCCCAGCTCCCGGGCCCCGCCGCGCAGCCCGTCGAGGGTGCGTTCGGCGAAGCCGGTGTGCCGTTCGTAGACCGCGGGGGCCTCGCCGATGACGGCGATGTCGCGGTGTCCCAGCCCCGCCAGATGCTCCGCGCACAGCGCGCCGGTCGCCCTGAAGTCGAGGTCGACGCAGGTCAGCCCGTCGGTGTCGGCCGGCAGACCGATCAGCACCGACGGCCGGTCGGTGCCCCGCAGCAGGGGCAGCCGTTCGTCGTCCAGCTCGACGTCCATCACGATCATCGCGTCGGCCAGCCCGCTGCCGGTGACTCGGCGTACCGCGTCGGGGCCCTCCTCGCCGGTGAGCAGCAGCACGTCGTACCCGTGGGTGCGTGCGGTCGTCGCGACGGCGAGGGCGATCTCCATCATCACCGGCACGTACATGTCCCTGCGCAGTGGGATCATGAGCGCGATGATGTTCGACCTGCTGCTGGCCAGGGCGCGGGCGCCGGCGTTCGGGTGGTAGCCGAGCGTGCGGATGCTCTCCTCGACCCGCTGCCGGGTGGTGGTGGAGATGGACCGCTTGCCGCTGAGGACATAGCTCACCGTGCTCGCGGAGACTCCGGCGTGCTGGGCGACCTCGGCGAGGGTGACCATCCAGCTCTCCAAGCGTTGTGAAGCGCTTCGACAGCGCGCGGGGTTGATGTGGGGCGGACGAGGGTGGTTCGACAGTAGCTTCGGGGCGGACGGGTGTCCATAGTCTGTCGAAGCGCTTCGACAGCGTACTCCTCCGCTTCTCCGCCCCGGACATCCCGCCGCGGCATCGGCCGAACGGCCGCACGAAGGGTGGTGGGGCCGCCCGGTATCGGGTACATACGATCGGGTAGCACCGACTAGTAACGTACGTCCGCAAGTTCGCGCAGGACGAATCGTTGAGGTGAGCCTCATGTCCGCAGCAACCACCCCCTCCTCCCGGCCCACGGTCACCGAGCGTGAGGCCCGCCAGGTCGCCGAGGCGGCCCGCGAACAGGACTGGCGCAAGCCCAGCTTCGCCAAGGAACTGTTCCTCGGCCGCTTCCGCCTCGACCTCATCCACCCCCACCCGTTGCCGGCCGACGACGACGTCCAGCGCGGCGAGGAGTTCCTCGCCAAGCTGCGCGACTTCTGCGAGACGAAGATCGACGGATCCGTGATCGAGCGCGACGCGCGCATCCCGGACCAGGTGATCACGGGGCTGAAGGAGCTGGGCGCCTTCGGCATGAAGATCGACACCAAGTACGGCGGTCTCGGCCTGACCCAGGTCTACTACAACAAGGCCCTCGCCCTGGTCGGATCCGCGAACCCGGCGATCGGCGCGCTGCTCTCCGCCCACCAGTCGATCGGCGTGCCCCAGCCGCTGAAGATGTTCGGCACCCAGGAGCAGAAGGACACGTTCCTGCCGCGCTGCGCCCGCACCGACATCTCGGCCTTCCTGCTGACCGAGCCGGACGTCGGCTCCGACCCGGCCCGGCTCGCCACCACGGCGGTGCCCGACGGCGACGACTACGTCCTCGACGGTGTGAAGCTGTGGACGACCAACGGCGTCGTCGCCGACCTGCTCGTCGTGATGGCCCGCGTCCCGAAGTCCGAGGGCCACAAGGGCGGCATCACCGCCTTCGTCGTGGAGGCCGCCTCCGAGGGCGTCACGGTCGAGAACCGCAACGCCTTCATGGGCCTGCGCGGCCTGGAGAACGGCGTCACCCGCTTCCACCGGGTGCGCGTCCCCGCCGCCCACCGCATCGGCCCCGAGGGCGCCGGCCTCAAGATCGCCCTCACCACCCTCAACACCGGCCGCCTCTCGCTGCCCGCCATGTGCGTCGGGGCCGGCAAGTGGTGCCTGAAGATCGCCCGCGAGTGGTCGGCGGTGCGGGAGCAGTGGGGCAAGCCGGTCGCGCTGCACGAGGCGGTCGGCTCGAAGATCTCCTTCATCGCGGCGACCACCTTCGCCCTGGAGGCCGTCCTCGACCTCTCCTCCCAGATGGCCGACGAGGACCGCAACGACATCCGCATCGAGGCCGCCCTCGCCAAGCTCTACGGCTCCGAGATGGCCTGCCTGATGGCGGACGAGCTGGTCCAGATCCGCGGCGGCCGCGGCTTCGAGACCGCGGCCTCCCTGGAGGCGCGGGGCGAGCGGGCCGTACCCGCCGAGCAGATCCTGCGCGACCTGCGCATCAACCGCATCTTCGAGGGCTCCACCGAGATCATGCACCTGCTGATCGCACGGGAGGCCGTCGACGCCCATCTCTCGGTCGCCGGCGACCTGATCGACCCCGACAAGACCCTGGCCGACAAGGCGAAGGCGGGCGCGCAGGCCGGCGCCTTCTACGCCAAGTGGCTGCCCAAGCTCGTCGCGGGACCGGGCCAACTCCCGCGCTCCTACGCCGGCTTCCACCCCTCCGGCCACCCCGACCTCGCCGCCCACCTGCGCTACGTCGAACGCACCGCCCGCAAACTGGCCCGCTCCACCTTCTACGCCATGTCCCGCTGGCAGGGCCGGATGGAGACCAAGCAGGGCTTCCTGGGCCGGATCGTCGACATCGGCGCGGAGCTGTTCGCGATGAGCGCCGCCTGCGTCCGCGCCGAACACCTGCGCGCCACCGACGACCACGGCCGCGAGGCCTACCAACTGGCCGACGCCTTCTGCCGCCAGTCCCGGATCCGCGTCGAGGAACTCTTCGGCCGCCTCTGGACCAACACCGACGACCTGGACCGCAAGGTGGTCAAGGGCGTGCTGGGCGGCGCGTACGAGTGGCTCGAAGAGGGCATCGTCGACCCGTCGGGCGACGGCCCCTGGATCGCGGACGCGACCCCGGGAGCCTCCCGGCGGGAGAACGTCCACCGCCCCGTCCGCTGAGCGCGGCAGCCGCGGTCCCGGCCCTGTGGCCGGGACCGCTGCCCGGCACGCCCTCCCCGCTACACCCGTGCGAGGGACGCGCTGTCCTCCCGGACAGCCGTTGCGGCCACAATGGAGGGATGAGCGACAGTCCAGCCCCACTCGCCGACCCCCACCTCGTCTACGACCCGGTGGCGGGCGACGGCCCGAAGGACGTGGTGATCCTCGGGTCCACCGGGTCGATCGGGACCCAGGCCATCGACCTCGTGCTGCGCAACCCGGACCGCTTCCGGGTCACCGGCCTGTCCGCCAACGGCGGCCGGGTCGGCCTCCTCGCCGAGCAGGCGCACCGGCTGAGGCCGCGGACCGTCGCCGTCGCCCGCGAGGACGTCGTCCCCGCGCTGCGCGAGGCACTGGGCGCCCGGTACGACGGCCGGGAGCCGCTTCCCGAGATCCTCGCGGGACCGGACGCGGCGACCCGGCTGGCCGCCTCCGACTGCCACACCGTCCTCAACGGCATCACCGGCTCCATCGGACTCGCTCCGACCCTCGCCGCCCTGGAGGCCGGCCACACCCTCGCGCTGGCCAACAAGGAATCGCTCATCGTCGGCGGCCCGCTGGTCAAGGCCCTCGCCAAGCCCGGGCAGATCATCCCGGTCGACTCCGAGCACGCCGCCCTCTTCCAGGCCCTGGCCGCCGGCACCCGCGCCGACGTGCGCAAGCTCGTCGTCACCGCCTCCGGCGGCCCCTTCCGCGGCCGGACCAGGGACCAGCTGGCCCGCGTCACCGTCGACGACGCCCTCGCCCACCCCACCTGGGCGATGGGCCCGGTGATCACGATCAACTCCGCCACCCTGGTCAACAAGGGCCTGGAGGTGATCGAGGCGCACCTCCTCTACGACATTCCCTTCGACCGCATTGAGGTGGTCGTGCACCCGCAGTCGTATGTCCACTCGATGGTTGAGTTCACGGACGGATCGACCCTGGCCCAGGCGACGCCCCCCGACATGGGCGGGCCCATCGCCATCGGCCTCGGCTGGCCCGAACGCGTCCCCGACGCCGCCCCCAGCTTCGACTGGAGCAAGGCCTCCACCTGGGAGTTCTTCCCGCTGGACAACGAGGCCTTCCCCTCGGTGAACCTGGCCCGGCACGTCGGACAGCTCGCGGGCACGGCCCCGGCGGTGTTCAATGCCGCCAACGAGGAGTGCGTCGAGGCGTTCCGCTCCGGCGCGCTGCCGTTCCTCGGGATCATGGAGACCGTCACGCGGGTGGTCGAGGAGCACGGCACCCCCCGTACGGGAACCTCGCTCACCGTCGCGGACGTCCTCGAAGCGGAGACCTGGGCACGCGCCCGGGCCCGGCAACTGGCGGCACAGACGGCGGAGGCCCGTGCATGACGACCCTGATGTTCATCCTCGGCATAGTCCTCTTCGCCGTCGGCCTGCTGTTCTCCATCGCCTGGCACGAACTGGGCCACCTCTCCACGGCCAAGCTCTTCGGCATCCGGGTGCCGCAGTACATGGTCGGCTTCGGGCCGACGCTCTTCTCGCGGAGGAAGGGCGAGACCGAGTACGGCGTCAAGGCCATCCCGTTCGGCGGCTACATCCGCATGATCGGCATGTTCCCGCCCGGCCCCGACGGCCGCATGGAGGCCCGTTCCACCTCACCGTGGCGCGGGATGATCGAGGACGCGCGCTCGGCCGCCTTCGAGGAGCTCCAGCCCGGCGACGACAAGCGCCTGTTCTACACGCGCAAGCCGTGGAAACGGGTCATCGTGATGTTCGCGGGCCCGTTCATGAACCTCATCCTGGCGGTGGTGCTGTTCCTCACCGTCCTCATGGGCTTCGGCATCTCGCAGCAGACCACCACCGTCAGCTCCGTCTCCCAGTGCGTCATCTCACAGACGGAGAACCGCGACGACTGCACCAAGTCCGACCCGGCCTCCCCGGCCGCGGCGGCCGGTCTGCGCGCCGGGGACAAGATCCTCGCCTTCGACGGCGTACGCACCGACGACTGGGACAAGCTGTCCAACCTGATCCGCGCCAACCCCGGCGAGCAGGTGCCGGTCGTCGTCGAGCGCAAGGGTGAGGAGATCACCCTGAACGCGACCATCGCCACCAACCAGGTCGCCAAGAAGGACGCGAACGGCCAGATCGTCGAGGGCGAGTACGTCACCGCCGGCTTCCTCGGTTTCAGCGCCGCCACCGGGGTGGTGAAGCAGGACTTCGGCCAGTCCGTGACCTGGATGGGCGACCGGATCGGCGACGCCGTCGACTCCCTCGCCGCCCTGCCCGCCAAGATCCCCGCCCTGTGGGACGCCGCCTTCGGGGACGGACCCCGCGAGGCCGACTCCCCGATGGGCGTGGTGGGCGCCGCCCGGGTCGGCGGTGAGATCGCCACCCTGGACATCCCGCCCACCCAGCAGCTCGCCATGTTCGTCATGCTGGTGGCCGGCTTCAACCTCTCCCTGTTCCTCTTCAACATGCTCCCGCTGCTGCCGCTCGACGGCGGCCACATCGCGGGCGCGCTGTGGGAGTCGCTGCGCCGGGCCGCGGCCAAGGTGCTGCGCAGGCCCGACCCGGGCCCCTTCGACGTCGCCAAGCTGATGCCGGTGGCCTACGTGGTGGCGGGCATCTTCGTCTGCTTCACGCTGCTGGTACTGGTGGCGGACGTCGTCAATCCCGTACGAATCTCCTGATATCGGCACAATCCGACCGATCCGATGAGAAGCCCGATCCGGAGAGCCTGTCCCTCCGGACCGGGCTTCACTCCGTTCGTCCGGCAGATGGACGCCAAAGGGTGCATCTCGCGCGCACCGTGTCCCCGGCGTTCATGTGCGTGCCGTAATCTCGAATGCCGGAGCCCGCCGCAGAACGGGGCCGGACCTTGATCCACGACTTGGGGTTGCACAGCAGATGACTGCCATTTCTCTCGGCATGCCGGACGTTCCGACCAGGCTCGCGGAGCGCCGCAAGAGCCGGCAGATCCAGGTCGGCGCCGTGGCGGTGGGCGGCGACGCCCCCGTGTCGGTGCAGTCCATGACCACGACCCGTACCTCGGACATCGGCGCGACGCTCCAGCAGATCGCCGAGCTGACCGCCTCCGGCTGCCAGATCGTCCGGGTGGCCTGCCCGACCCAGGACGACGCGGACGCGCTCCCGGTGATCGCGCGGAAGTCGCAGATCCCGGTGATCGCCGACATCCACTTCCAGCCCAAGTACGTGTTCGCCGCGATCGAGGCGGGCTGCGCGGCGGTCCGTGTCAACCCGGGCAACATCAAGCAGTTCGACGACAAGGTCAAGGAGATCGCCAAGGCGGCGAAGGACCACGGCACCCCGATCCGCATCGGCGTGAACGCGGGCTCCCTGGACCGCCGCCTGCTCCAGAAGTACGGCAAGGCGACCCCCGAGGCACTCGCCGAGTCCGCGCTGTGGGAGGCGTCCCTCTTCGAGGAGCACGACTTCCGGGACATCAAGATCTCGGTGAAGCACAACGACCCGGTCGTGATGGTCGAGGCCTACCGCCAGCTCGCCGCCCAGTGCGACTACCCGCTCCACCTCGGCGTGACCGAGGCCGGCCCCGCCTTCCAGGGCACCATCAAGTCGGCGGTCGCCTTCGGCGCGCTGCTCTCGCAGGGCATCGGCGACACCATCCGCGTCTCCCTCTCCGCCCCGCCGGTCGAGGAGATCAAGGTCGGCATCCAGATCCTGGAGTCGCTCAACCTGCGCCAGCGCGGCCTCGAGATCGTCTCCTGCCCGTCCTGCGGCCGCGCCCAGGTCGACGTCTACAAGCTCGCCGAAGAGGTCACCGCCGGTCTTGACGGCATGGAGGTCCCCCTCCGCGTCGCCGTCATGGGCTGCGTCGTCAACGGCCCCGGCGAGGCCCGCGAGGCCGACCTCGGCGTCGCCTCGGGCAACGGCAAGGGCCAGATCTTCGTCAAGGGCGAGGTCATCAAGACCGTCCCCGAGTCGAAGATCGTGGAGACCCTCATCGAGGAGGCCATGAAGATCGCCGAGCAGATGGAGAAGGACGGCGTGACCTCCGGCGAGCCCTCCGTCTCCATCGCGGGCTGACCCTCCCCGCTCCGGCCGCGTCGCCCGGAGGGCGGCGCGGCAAATGAGTGGCGGGTACAGTGCGGGGACCAGCAGATCTCAGGGTGAGGCCCCCGCACGTGTTGACGCAGACCACCTCCCGCGTGCTCGAACCGAGCGACCTGGACGCCGCGCTCGCCATCCTCGACAGCGAGCCGGTCGCGAACGCCTTCGTGGCCGCCCGGGTGAACATCGCCGGACTCGACCCGTGGCGCCTCGGCGGGGAGATGTGGGGCTGGTACGAGCACGGCATGCTGACGTCGCTGTGCTACGCGGGAGCCAACCTCGTCCCCATCTGCGCCAACGAACGCGCCGTCCGCGCCTTCGCCGACCGCGCCCGCCGGGCCGGCCGCCGCTGCTCCTCGATCGTCGGCCCCGCCGACCAGACCGCCCAGCTGTGGCGGCTGCTCGAACCCGGCTGGGGCCCCGCCCGCGAGGTCCGCACCCGCCAGCCCCTCATGGTCACCGACCGCATGCCCGGGGACATCGTCCCCGACCCCTACGTCCGCCGCGTACGCAAGGACGAGCTGGACCGGGTCATGCCGGCCTGCGTGGCGATGTTCACCGAGGAGGTCGGCATCTCCCCGCTGGCCGGCGACGGCGGCCTCCTCTACCAGGCCAGGGTCGCCGAACTCGTCGGCTCCGGCCGCTCGTTCGCCCGGTTCGACGCCGACGGCAAGGTCGTCTTCAAGGCCGAGATCGGCGCCGCCACCGACCGCGCCTGCCAGATCCAGGGCGTGTGGGTGGCCCCCGAGTACCGGGGCAAGGGCCTGGCGGCCCCGGGCATGGCGGCGGTCCTCCGCTACGCCCTCGCGGACGTGGCCCCGGTGGCGAGCCTGTACGTCAACGACTTCAACACGGCGGCCCGACGGACGTACCTCCGGGTGGGCTTCCAAGAGGTCGGCGCCTTCATGAGCGTGCTGTTCTGAGCCCCGCGGCAGGGCTGTAGGCTCCCCGCCATGGACCTCGTGATCGGCCCACTGGACCTCTCCGCGCACGTGGACGAGGCCCTGGCCGTCCAAGCCGCGGCGTTCGGACTCGGCCCCGACGAGGTCGCCGTCCGCCGCCAGATCGTCCTGCGCCACATGACCCACCCGGGCGCCCGGGCCCTCGGGGCCACCGTCGTCGGCGACCTCGTCGGCTTCGTCTACGGCATGCCCAACGACCGCACCCACTGGTGGTCCACCGTGGTCGAGCCCTACCTCCGCGCCCAGGGCACGGACGCCTGGCTCGACGACTCCTTCGTCATCACCGAGCTTCACGTCCACCCGGCCCACCAGAACCGCGGCGCGGGCCGCGCCCTGATCACCACGATCACCGACAGCGCCACGGAACCCCGCTCGATCCTCTCGGCCATCGACACCGAGAGCCCCGCCCGCGGCCTCTACCGCTCCCTCGGCTACCAGGACCTGGCCCGCCAGGTCCTCTTCCCGAGCGCCCCCAAGCCGTACGCGGTGATGGGCGCCGCACTTCCGCTGCGCAGGCCGTCCGGATAACCGATTTCCACCGTGCGCGGCCCCCCGGCTAACCGATTTCCACCGTGCGCGGCCCCCCGGCTAACCTCCTAGCACCACCCTTACGCAGCAGGAGACACGAGAACCATGGCCAACGCACCGGTCCAGCGCATGTCGAAGTTGATGGCGAAGACGCTGCGCGACGACCCGGCGGACGCCGAGGTCCTCAGCCACAAGCTGCTGGTCCGCGCCGGCTACGTGCGCCGCACCGCCGCCGGCCTCTGGAGCTGGCTGCCGCTCGGCAAGAAGGTCCTCGGCAACATCGAGCGCATCGTCCGCGAGGAGATGGACGCCATCGGCGCCCAGGAGGTCCAGCTCCCCGCCCTGCTGCCGCGCGAGCCGTACGAGGCCACCGGCCGCTGGGCGGAGTACGGCCCCGAGCTGTTCCGTCTCCAGGACCGCAAGGGCGGCGACTACCTCCTCGGCCCGACCCACGAGGAGATCTTCACCCTCCTGGTGAAGGACCAGGCGTCCTCCTACAAGGACCTGCCGGTCATCCTCTACCAGATCCAGAACAAGTACCGCGACGAGGCCCGCCCCCGGGCCGGCATCCTGCGCGGCCGCGAGTTCCTGATGAAGGACTCCTACTCCTTCGACGTCGCCGACGAGGGCCTGGCCGAGTCCTACGCCCTGCACCGCGCCGCCTACCAGCGCATCTTCGAGCGCCTCGGCCTGGACTACCGCATCTGCGCGGCCACCGCGGGCGCGATGGGCGGCTCGAAGTCCGAGGAGTTCCTGGCTCCCGCGCAGGCCGGCGAGGACACCTTCGCCGACTGCCCGAACTGCGACTTCGCCGCCAACACGGAAGCGATCACGTACACCCTCAAGCCGGTGGACGCGGCCTCCGTACCCGCCGCGGAGGACATCCCCACCCCCGACACCCCCACCATCGAGACCCTGGCCGCCTCCCTCGGCGTCGAGGCCTCCGCCACCCTGAAGAACCTCCTGGTCAAGGTGGACGGCGAGATCGTGGCCGTGGGCGTCCCCGGCGACCGCGAGGTCGACATGAACAAGGTGGAGGCACACTTCGCCCCCGCCGCCGTCGAACTGGTCACCGCGGAGGACTTCGTCGGCCGCCCCGACCTGGTCCGCGGCTACGTGGGCCCGCAGGGCCTGGGCGACAAGGTCACGTACGTCGCCGACCCCCGCGTCGCGCCCGGCACCGCGTGGATCACGGGCGCCAACAAGGCCGACACCCACGCCAAGAACGTCGTGGCGGGCCGCGACTTCGAGGTCGACACCTACGTCGACGTCGTGGTCGTCCGCGAGGGCGACCCCTGCCCGAAATGCGGCACCGGCCTCAAGCTGGACCGCGCCATCGAGATCGGCCACATCTTCCAGCTGGGCCGCAAGTACGCCGACGCCCTCAAGCTCGACGTCCTCGGCCAGAACGGCAAGCCGGCCCGCGTCACGATGGGCTCCTACGGCATCGGCGTCTCCCGCGCCGTCGCGGCCCTCGCCGAGCAGCACGCCGACGACAAGGGCCTCGTCTGGTCCAAGGAGGTCGCCCCGGCCGACGTCCACGTCGTCGCGGCCGGCAAGGCCCTCCAGACCGAACTGGCCCTCGAAGTCTCCGACAAGCTGGCCGCGGCCGGCGTACGCGTCCTGGTCGACGACCGCGCGGGCGTCTCCCCGGGCGTCAAGTTCACGGACTCGGAACTCATCGGCGTCCCCCAGATCCTGGTCGCGGGCCGCCGCTCGGCCGAGGGCGTCCTGGAACTCAAGGACCGCCGCACGGGCGCCCGCGAGGAACTGACGGTCGACGAGGCCATCACCCGCCTCACCAGCTGACCCCGGCCGGGGGCGCCGCTACACGAGGTGGCCCCCGGAGTGGGTGCGGGCGCGGGGGTGGGTGTCGCGGTCCGGCGCTTGCCGGGTGCCGCCCGCGCCCCTCACGTACCGCCCCAGGCGGCACATGGGCCCGCGGTCACGAGGGGGCATACAGCCCCCGCCCCCGAACCGGTTGGCCGCGTACGGCGAGAAGGGGTCGTGTCGGGGGGTGTCCGCCCGCAGCGGTTGGCGCGTCAACGCGGTCACTTCCGTGGCCGACCGATTCCGCGCCGTTCCGAGGACGGACACCCCCCGGCGCGGCCCCGACCCACCCCCGAACCCAAAGCGCTACGCGCACCCCCACCGAACCCGCACAGGCGCCGCAGGCATCCCGCCCCTCACAGCCAGCCCGCGAACTCCAGCAACAGCTCCGCGTCCTTCTCCCGCCCCACCCGCCGAGCCCGCACCCCCGACTCGACCGCGCGGAACAGCGTCCACCCCCGCAGCCGCTCCTGATCGACCTCCAGCGACTCCGCGAGCCGCTTGACCCGCCGCCGGGTCGTAGAGGCCCCCGACGGCTGGGCGATGAGATCCTCCACCCGATCCCGCACCAGCCGCGCCAGGTCGAACGCACTCTCGCCCACCACCGGATCCGGCCCCACCGCCAGCCAGGGCATCCGATCCCCGGCCAGCACCTTGCTCTGCCGGAACGTCCCGTGCAGCAGCCGCGCCGGAGGCGGCCCCGCCAGCAGCTCCTCCCGGGCCCCGAGCGCCGCGTCGACCAGCGGCGCCACCTCGGGGTCCGCCGCCGCCCCCGTCCGCATGGCCTCCGCCTGCCGCCCGGTCCGCTCGGCCACCGTCTCGAAGGGGTGGCCGTCCGGCGGCTCGACCCACAGCCGCCGCAGCGCCCCCGCCGCCTCCAGCAACGCCTTCGCCTCCGGCAACGACCGCACCGACACATCCGGATGCAGCCGTTCCAGCAGCAGTACCCCCTCGCCGCCCTCCCCGACAGCGGCCTCCTCGCGCAGCTGAACCGCCCCCAGCCCACCCCAGTGCGCCAGCGCGGCCCGCTCACTCTCCGGACGCGCCCGCCGCGGGGCCAGCTTCAGCACCGCCGGTGTCCCCTCGGCATCCCGCACGAGGACCACGAGGCTGCTCCGCCCACCGGGCACCTGCACCCGCTCGGCGCTCAGCCCGCGCAGCGCCACCGCCCGCTCCGCCGCCTCCGGCAGCCGCGCCAGCCAGTCGTCGCCACCAGGTGCCGTCTCGCCGAGCGCCCTGACCAGCCGCCGCGGCGCTTCGAAAGCCATGCGCGAGCCGTTCCCTTCCCGTACGTGCAGCCGTACGCGTTACCCAGTCGGTGTGGCCGAAGCCGAGGCATCCGGAGCCGAGGTGTGCGCCGACGTCGTGCCGGTCCACTCCGCGAGCCCAGGGAAGGCTACGCTCCCGCCCCGCCACCGCGCCGCACGGACCGCCGCCTCCCGCAGCGCCCCGGCGGCAGCGGCCCGCCGGTCGCCCTCGGCCGCCCGCACCAGGTCGGAGTAGACCCCGGCGAGCCGCTCCTCCAGCTCGCCCGCCAGCCGCACCGCGGCGGCCGCGTCCGGGACCGTGAAGGGCAGCGCGTACCCGGCGGACGCGGCCACCGGCCGCCCGCCCAGACCCCGCACGTCGCGCACCAGCGCGTCCCGCCGTGCCCGGTGCGCGTCATACGCGGCCCGCGCCGCGCCGCGCCGTTCCTCACCGATCCGCCCGCCGACGACCCCGTAGCCGTACACGGCCGCGTGTTCGGCCGAAAGAGCCGCCTGGAGGGCGTCCAGCTCCCGGTCCTCCGCCTCGCTCACCGTCACCCTCCGTCCGTCAGCAGATACACGTGCGCCGCCCCGGCCGCCGCCACCGACGCCAGCAGCCGCGCCAGCTCACCCGGCACTTCCAGCAGCGCCTGGGCCCGCCGGTCGGCCAGTTTCCGCTCGGCGCCGGCCAGCAGGGCCACCGCGTCCTTCTCGTCCACGGGCACCCGCCCGACATCGTCCCCCGGCCCGGCGGCCCGCGCGGACCCCGAAGGCGAGGCCTCCGACGGCGCCCCCGGCGAGGCCGTACCCCCCGTGCCCTTCGCGCCGAACGCCTCCGCGTGCCGCAGGACCTCCGCCCGCAGCGGACGCAACCGCTCCGCCAGCCCCGGATGAGCGGCGATCACCGCCGCGTACCGCGCGGCCAGCGCCTCGCTGTCCCGGCCCGCACGCGCGCGTGCCGCGTCGGCCGCGGACCGTTCGGCGGCCGGTTCCCCGGACTCAGAGCCGCCGGAGCACCCGACGAGCAGGACGGCCCCGGCGGCCCCGGTGGCCGACACGAGCAGACTCCTTCTGCGCGGCCCCGGCGGGCGCGGCGATGCGGAAAGCGACACGGCAGACGTCCTCGACAAGCTCGTACGGAAGCGGCGGCAAAGCGACGGACACGGTGACGGGCAGAGCGACCGGCGGCGCGGTGGCGGCCCACGGTGCGGCCGGCCCGTGATCACGGTACCCGGGCCCCGGCCGGGCACCGGTCATCGGCACCGCCGAGCCGGGGTGGACGGCAACACCCCCCGGGACCCGATACCCTTTGACCAGACACGCGCCCCATCCCACAACAGCACACGCGGCCGAGGAGTCACCCGGATGAGCACCACCCAGAGCGAGAGGCTGCGAGAGCTGCTTGAGCCGCTCGTCGCCTCCCAGGGACTGGACCTCGAGGAGATCGCGGTGGACTCGGTCGGCCGCAAGCGTGTGCTGAGAGTGGTCGTCGACTCCGACACCGGCGCCGACCTGGACCGGATCGCCGATGTGAGCCGCGCGCTCTCGGCGAAGCTGGACGAGAGCGACGCGATGGGCGACGCGGAGTACACCCTCGAAGTGGGCACCCCGGGTGCCGAGCGCTCCCTGACCGAGCACCGCCACTACGTGCGCGCCACGGACCGGCTGGTCCGCTTCCAGCTGCACGAGGGCGGCGAGCTGGTCGCCCGCATCGTGGCCGTGGACGAGGACGGAATCGACCTCGAGGTGCCCGGCGTCAAGGGCCGCAAGGCCACCACCCGCAGACTCGCCTTCGGTGACATCGACAAGGCACGCGTCCAGGTCGAGTTCAACCGCAAGGACACCAAGAGCACCGAGCACACCCAGAACAGCGACACGACGGAAGAGGAGGCGTAGCCGTGGACATCGACATGAGCGCCCTGCGGGGCTTGGTACGGGAGAAGGAGATCTCCTTCGACCTGCTGGTCGAAGCGATCGAGTCGGCCCTCCTCATCGCCTATCACCGCACCGAGGGAAGCCGCCGGCACGCGCGCGTGGAACTCAAGCGGGACACCGGACACGTGACCGTGTGGGCGAAGGAGGACCCCGACGACCTCGAAGAGGGCCAGGCGGCCCGCGAGTTCGACGACACCCCGTCCGACTTCGGCCGCATCGCCGCCACCACCGCCAAGCAGGTCATCCTGCAGCGGCTGCGCGACGCCGAGGACGACGCGACGCTCGGCGAGTACGCCGGCCGCGAGGGCGACATCGTCACCGGCGTGGTCCAGCAGGGCCGCGACCCGAAGAACGTGCTGGTCGACATCGGCAAGCTGGAAGCCATCCTGCCGGTGCAGGAGCAGGTGCCCGGCGAGACCTACCCGCACGGCATGCGGCTGCGGTCCTACGTGGTCCGGGTGGCCAAGGGCGTGCGCGGTCCCTCCGTGACGCTGTCCCGTACCCACCCCAACCTGGTGAAGAAGCTCTTCGCCCTGGAGGTGCCGGAGATCGCCGACGGGTCCGTGGAGATCTCCGCGATCGCCCGCGAGGCCGGTCACCGCACCAAGATCGCCGTCCGCTCCACCCGCTCGGGCCTGAACGCCAAGGGCGCCTGCATCGGCCCCATGGGCGGCCGGGTGCGCAATGTCATGGGGGAGCTGAACGGCGAGAAGATCGACATCGTGGACTGGTCGGACGACCCGGCCGAGATGGTGGCGAACGCGCTCTCCCCGGCCCGCGTCTCCAAGGTGGAGGTCGTGGACCTCGCCGCGCGCTCCGCGCGGGTGATCGTGCCGGACTACCAGCTGTCGCTGGCCATCGGCAAGGAGGGCCAGAACGCCCGCCTCGCGGCCCGGCTGACCGGCTGGCGCATCGACATCCGCCCGGACACCGAGCAGCCGTCCGGAGAGCCCTCCGCGCAGCCCTCGGGCGAGCACGGGGAATAGATCCAAGCCGCACGGCGCTGAGATCACGTCAGCTTTGCGTGCGGCGCGTGTTCGATTCTTGCCCCGAAGGGGTGAGGTCGGCCCGGGGAGGTAGACTTAGGAGTGTCTGGCCGGACACGTACCCGAGCATGCCCTGAGCGCACCTGCGTGGGGTGCCGGGAGCGAGCGGTCAAGAGCGAGCTGCTGCGCATCGTGGCGGACGAGGGTCATTGCACCCCTGATCCACGCGGTACGCTGCCCGGCCGGGGTGCGTACGTACACCCCGTACCGGTCTGTGTCGACCAGGCGGTGCGCCGCAAGGCGTTCCCGCGGGCGCTCCGCGTCCCGGGTCCGCTCGACGTAAAGGCGTTGCGCCACTACGTCGAGCAGGCACAAGGTTGCTGAAAGCAGCATGTAAGCAACGTGGTAAGGAAGACGAGCCGTGCGGAACCCGCCGCGCGGCCCGGTACCTCGCGAGTCGAAAGCAGGTCGAGATTGCGATGAGCACTCGATGAGTACGCGATGAGTACGCCCATGAACTAGCGACGGTCCGGACGCAACCCGGACCTCAGAGGAGCGAAGTGGCTAAGGTCCGGGTATACGAACTCGCCAAGGAGTTCGGCGTTGAGAGCAAGGTCGTCATGGCCAAGCTCCAGGAGCTCGGTGAATTCGTCCGTTCGGCGTCTTCGACCATCGAAGCGCCCGTAGTACGCAAGCTGACAGACGCCTTCCAGCAGGGTGGTGGCAACGGCCGCGCGGCCGGTCGCCCCGCCGCCCCGAAGAAGGCCGCCCCCAGGCCCGCCGCGCCGTCTCCGGCGCAGGCGGCACGTCCGGCCGCGCCGCGTCCGGCGGCCCCGAAGCCCGCGGCTGCCCAGCAGCCCGAGGCCCCGGCGGCCCCCGCTCCGGCGCCGTCCCAGGGTCCGCGTCCGACGCCGGGCCCGAAGCCCGCGCCGCGTCCGGCTCCGGCCGCGCCGGAGTTCACCGCTCCGCCGGCCGCTCCGGCCGCCCCCGCCGCTTCGACGCCCGCTCCGGCCGGCCCGAAGCCCGGCGGTGCGCGTCCCGGTGCCCCCAAGCCCGGCGGCCGTCCGTCCGGCCCGGGTCAGGACCGTGGTCAGCAGGGCGGCCAGGGCCGTCCCGGTGGCCAGCGTCCCGGCTCCCCCGCGCAGCGTCCCGGCGGCCGCCCCGGCGGTCCGCGTCCGGGCAACAACCCCTTCACCTCCGGCGGCAACGCCGGCATGGCGCGCCCGCAGGCGCCCCGTCCGCAGGGCGGTCCGCGCCCCGGCGGCCCCGGTGCCCCCGGCGCAGGACCGCGTCCGCAGGCCCCCGGCGGCCAGGGCGGCGGTCCCCGTCCCCAGGCTCCGGGCGGCAACCGTCCGAGCCCCGGCTCGATGCCGCGTCCGCAGGGCGGCGGCCAGGGCGGTCCCCGTCCCGGCGGCGGTCCGCGTCCGAACCCCGGCATGATGCCGCAGCGTCCCGCTGCCGGCCCGCGTCCGGGCCCCGGCGGCGGCGGTCGCGGTCCCGGCGGTGCCGGTCGTCCCGGCGGCGGCGGTCGTCCCGGTGGCGGCGGCGGTTTCGCCGGTCGTCCCGGCGGCGGTGGCTTCGGTGGCGGCGGTGGCCGTCCCGGCTTCGGCGGTCGTCCCGGCGGTCCCGGTGGCCGCGGTGGCACGCAGGGCGCCTTCGGCCGTCCCGGCGGTCCCGCGCGTCGCGGTCGCAAGTCGAAGCGGCAGAGGCGCCAGGAGTACGAGGCCATGCAGGCCCCGTCGGTCGGCGGCGTGATGCTGCCTCGCGGCAACGGCGAAGCCATTCGCCTGTCGCGTGGTGCGTCGCTCACCGACTTCGCGGAGAAGATCAACGCCAACCCGGCGTCGCTCGTCGCGGTCATGATGAACCTCGGCGAGATGGTCACCGCGACCCAGTCCGTCTCCGACGAGACGCTCCAGCTCCTCGCCGGCGAGATGAACTACACGGTTCAGATCGTCAGCCCGGAGGAGGAAGACCGCGAGCTGCTCGAGTCCTTCGACCTGGAGTTCGGCGAGGACGAGGGCTCCGAGGAGGACCTGGTCGTCCGTCCGCCGGTCGTGACCGTCATGGGTCACGTCGACCACGGTAAGACCCGGCTCCTCGACGCCATCCGCAAGACGAACGTCATCGCGGGCGAGGCCGGCGGCATCACCCAGCACATCGGTGCCTACCAGGTCGCGACCGAGGTCAACGAAGAAGAGCGCAAGATCACCTTCATCGACACCCCGGGTCACGAGGCGTTCACCGCCATGCGTGCCCGTGGTGCCCGGTCGACCGACATCGCGATCCTGGTCGTCGCGGCCAACGACGGCGTCATGCCGCAGACGGTCGAGGCGCTCAACCACGCCAAGGCGGCCGAGGTCCCGATCGTCGTCGCGGTCAACAAGATCGACGTCGAGGGCGCCGACCCGAGCAAGGTGCGCGGTCAGCTGACCGAGTACGGCCTGGTGGCCGAGGAGTACGGCGGCGACACCATGTTCGTCGACATCTCCGCCAAGCAGGGTCTGCACATCGACTCCCTGCTGGAGGCCGTGGTCCTCACCGCGGACGCCTCGCTCGACCTGCGGGCCAACCCCACGCAGGACGCGCAGGGCATCTCGATCGAGTCCCGTCTCGACCGCGGCCGCGGTGCCGTGGCGACGGTCCTCGTGCAGCGAGGCACCCTGCGGGTCGGCGAGACGATGGTGGTGGGCGACGCCTACGGCCGCGTCCGCGCCATGCTCGACGACAACGGCAACAACGTCACCGAGGCGGGTCCGTCGACCCCGGTCCAGGTGCTGGGTCTGACCAACGTCCCGGGCGCCGGCGACAACTTCATCGTGGTCGAGGAGGACCGTACGGCCCGCCAGATCGCGGAGAAGCGTGCCGCCCGCGAGCGGAACGCCGCGTTCGCCAAGCGCACGCGCCGCGTGTCGCTGGAGGACCTGGACAAGGTGCTCAAGGCCGGCGAGGTCCAGCAGCTGAACCTGATCATCAAGGGCGACGCTTCCGGATCCGTCGAGGCCCTGGAGTCCTCCCTGCTCCAGCTGGACGTCGGCGAAGAGGTCGACATCCGCGTCCTGCACCGCGGCGTCGGTGCGGTCACGGAGTCCGACATCGACCTGGCGATGGGCTCCGACGCCATCGTGATCGGCTTCAACGTGCGCGCCGCCGGGCGTGCCGCGCAGATGGCCGAGCGCGAGGGTGTGGACGTCCGGTACTACTCGGTCATCTACCAGGCGATCGAGGAGATCGAGGCGGCCCTCAAGGGCATGCTCAAGCCGGAGTACGAAGAGGTCGAGCTGGGCACGGCGGAGATCCGCGAGGTCTTCCGCTCGTCCAAGCTGGGCAACATCGCGGGTGTTCTCATCCGCTCCGGCGAGGTCAAGCGCAACACCAAGGCGCGCCTGCTGCGCGATGGCAAGGTCATCGCGGAGAGCCTCAACATCGTGGGCCTGCGTCGCTTCAAGGACGACGTCACCGAGATCCGCGAAGGCTTCGAGGGCGGTATCAACCTCGGAAACTTCAACGACATCAAGGTCGACGACGTCATCGCGACGTACGAGATGCGCGAGAAGCCGCGGGTGTAACCACCGCGACTTCCGAGACGGTGCGGCCCGGGGCCGGTCGGCGGAGCACAATATCCGTCGATCGGCCCCGGCCGTTCGTTGTACGGTTCTGATGTCCCCGCCGGTGAACGGCGGGGCCATCGATCCCGAACCGGCGGGTGAACCGGTTGCACACATGTATGTGGGGACGCTGTCCTTCGACCTCCTCCTCGGCGACGTGCATTCGCTGAAGGAGAAGCGCTCCGTGGTCCGCCCGATCGTCGCCGAACTCCAGCGGAAGTACGCGGTGAGCGCGGCCGAGGTGGAGCACATGAACCTCCACCGCCGGGCGGTCGTCGGCCTGGCCGTGGTGTCCGGCGACGCCGGCCACCTCAGCGACGTGCTCGACCGGTGCGAACGGCTGGTGGCCGGCCGGCCCGAGGTGGAACTGCTGTCGGTACGACGGCGCCTCCACGGCGACGACGACTGACCGGATCACGCCGGACCAGATCACGCCAGACCACGCAAGATCACGAAGAGAAGAAAGAACGGGAGACGGACCAGTGGCCGACAACGCGCGGGCGAAAAGGCTGGCGGACCTCATCCGAGAGGTGGTGGCCCAGAAGCTGCAGCGCGGGATCAAGGACCCGCGGCTCGGCTCGCACGTCACCATCACGGACACCCGGGTCACGGGTGACCTGCGGGAGGCGACCGTCTTCTACACGGTGTACGGGGACGACGAGGAGCGCAACGCCGCCGCGGCCGGCCTGGAGAGCGCCAAGGGCATCCTGCGCTCCGAGGTCGGCAAGGCGGCGGGCGTGAAGTTCACACCGACCCTGGCCTTCGTCATGGACGCCCTCCCGGACACCGCCCGCAACATCGAGGACCTCCTCGACAAGGCGCGCCAGTCCGACGCCAAGGTGCGCGAGGCCTCCGCGGGCGCCGCGTACGCCGGTGAGGCAGACCCCTACCGCAAGCCGGAAGAGGACGAAGCCGCCGAGGCCGCCGAGGCCGCCGAGGGCGACGAGACGGACGACACCGCTAAATGACCGAGAAGCACACCACGCCCGACGGCCTTGTCATCGTCGACAAGCCGTCGGGCTTCACTTCGCACGACGTCGTCGCCAAGATGCGGGGCATCGCCCGGACGCGGCGGGTCGGGCACGCCGGCACGCTCGACCCGATGGCGACGGGCGTCCTGGTCCTCGGCGTGGAGCGGGCGACCAAGCTCCTCGGGCACCTCGCCCTCACCGAGAAGGAGTACCTGGGCACCATCCGGCTCGGGCAGACCACCCTGACCGACGACGCCGAGGGCGAGATCACGGGGTGCGCCGACGCCTCGAAGGTCACCCGGGAGGCGATCGACGCCGGGATCGCCGAACTGACCGGCGAGATCATGCAGGTGCCGTCCAAGGTCAGCGCCATCAAGATCAAGGGCGTGCGCTCCTACAAGCGGGCGCGCGAGGGCGAGGAGTTCGAGATCCCCGCGCGGCCCGTCACCGTCTCCTCGTTCTCCGTGTACGACGTCCGCGACGCCGTCGCCGAGGACGGCACCCCGGTGCTTGACCTGGTCGTCTCCGTGGTCTGCTCCTCCGGTACCTACATCCGGGCCCTGGCGCGCGACCTGGGCGCCGGTCTCGGTGTCGGCGGCCACCTCACGGCGCTGCGCCGCACCCGGGTCGGGCCCTACAAGCTGGACACCGCGAAGACCCTGGACCAGCTCCAGCAGGAGCTGACCGTCATGCCCGTCGCGGACGCGGCCGGCGCCGCCTTCCCGCGCTGGGACGTCGACACCAGGCGGGCCAAGCTGCTCCTCAACGGGGTCCGCCTGGACATGCCCGAGGTCTACGCGGGCGCCGGCGCCGTCGCGGTCTACGGGCCCGAGGGCGGACTGCTCGCGCTCGTCGAGGAGCACAAGGGCAAGGCGAAGAGCCTGGCCGTCTTCGGCTGAGCCGACGCGCCGTCGGCGTCCGTCCGTGGAGCGGCGATCACGGGGACTTCACTGTCGCCGCTCCACGGTCCCCCTCGGTTCCCCCGCCTCCTAGGGTGTATCCAACCGACCCCTCCTGTTCACCCGTCCGGGCAGGCGCTCGGAGTGAACCGGGGGAGTGGAAGGGGGCGCTTTTGCCGGGGGATCTGTCCCGCTGATCATCACGCGCCTACCGTCGGACACACAGCACGGGTGTACGGCGGGGAGGTTCGGCGATGGCGTCGAGGAACCGGTCCCGGGAGGCGGCGGGCGGCAGGGCGGGACCGGGGCCGCGGGACGGAGCCCGGGACGCGCGCGGCGGGCCCCCGGCCCGGGTGGCCGATCCGGCCCGGCACGCGCCCGACGGCGCCCTGGTCCAGGTGCACGACCTCGCCGGACGCCCCCGCGGCACGGGATTCGTCGCCGACCACCACGGCACCCTGCTCACCAGCCACGAAGCGGTCGACGGCCTCTCCCGGCTGGTCCTGCGCACCGCCGGGGACCGGCGCCGCGTGGTCGCCGCCGCCGACGTGACCCCGCTGCCCGCCCTCGGCCTGGCGCTGGTCCGCACCGAGGGCCTGGGCGTCCGCCCGCTGCCCGTCACCACGCGCGACCGAGTCGAGGCCGGCACCTACGTGCGCATCGCCGCCGGCGGCTGGCGCGAGGCCCGCGTCCTGGGCACCACCGGCGTGACCTACACGGCCACCGACCGCTTCCACCTCCTCGGCGACGCGCTGGAACTGGCCTGCGGCACCTCCGGGCGGGACGCGCTGCGGCTCGGCGGCGGGGCGGCCGGCGGTCCCGTCCTCGACATCGAGACCGGTGCCGTCCTCGGGGTCCTCGGCACCGCGCTCAGCTCCGGGCACAGCGACGTCGGCTTCGCCGTACCGCTGCGTCGCACGGACACGGGCCCGCTCGCCGCCCTCCTCGCCGAGAACGCCGCGACGGTCCCGGCCTACGGAGCCGATCTCAACCTCGCGGGTGTCCTCGCCCTCACGGCGACCTCGGTCGGGCAGGACGGTCCGCGGGGCGCGTCGGGGGAGTGCGGGGACGCCCGTGCGGTCGAGGGCTCCGGGCCGTCCGGCGCCGCACCCTCGGTGAAGGCGGTGGTGAAGCCGGTCGAACGGCCCGCGGTGACCCGCGCGTTCACCGCCTTCGCCGCCGGCCGCGCCGGCGTACTGGGCCTGGTCGGCGCGCCGGGCAGCGGCCGTACGACCGAGCTGACGGCCCTCGCCGCCCGCCGCTCCCGGGGCCCCGCACCGGCACCCACGCTGTGGCTGCGCGGCGCCGACCTGTGCGACGAGGACATGTCGCTGGCGGACGCCGTGCGCCGGACGCTGGACCGCGCCGCCCGCATCCTCGCCGCCTCGGACCGCGCCCGCCCCGACGACCTCGGAGACATCGCGCCCGAACGCCTCGCCCGCCTGGCCCGCGCCGCCGGAAGGCCCCTCCTCCTGGTGCTGGACGGCCCCGAGGAGATGCCGCCCGTCCTCGCCCACCGCCTCCCGGAGTGGACCGAGGGCACCGCGGCCTGGCTGGGGGAGACGGGCATCCGGCTGGTCGTCGCCTGCCGGGCGGAGTACTGGGAACACGCGGGGGCGGAGTTCCCCCGGGACCTGCTGTACGGCCCGGTGCCCGAGGAGCGTGCCGCCACGCCGGCCGCGGCGGACGGCGCCGGGAGGACGCCGTGGGCGGCGCCGGGGACGGCACGCCGGGGCGGGGCCGCCGCACCTGTGCCGTCCTGGGTGGTTGCCGGGGAGCGAGGGGCGGCCGGTGCCGTGTCGTCGGCCGGGGCGCTGGGTGCCGGACCCGGGCCGTGCCCGCCGGTCCCGACGGCCGCGGCACCCTGGTCGCCGGCGCCGCCCGTGGGGCATCCCGGAGCCGGGACGGCGGTCGCCCGGGGCGGGGCCGCCGCACCTGTGCCGTCCTGGGCGGTCGCCGGGGCACGAGGGGCGGCCGGTGCCGTGTCGTCGGCCGGGGCGCTGGGTGCCGGACCCGGGCCGTGCCCGCCGGTCCCGACGGCCGCGGCACCCTGGTCGCCG
>NZ_JBHYJX010000006.1:220173-271344 GCF_042740985.1 Streptomyces sp. NPDC058985
CGGCGCCGCCCGTGGGGCATCCCGGAGCCGGGACGGCGGTCGCCCAGGGCGGGGCCGCCGTACCCGTGCCGTCCTGGACGGTCGCCGGGGCACGCCCGCCGGCTCGGGCGGTGGGGACCGGACCAGGGCCCTGGTCGCCGAACCCGGCATCCACCCTCCCCCGGCCGTCGGTGCCGCCCCTGGGAGGCCCGGGGGCCGGGACGGCGTTCGGCGTACCCACGTCGGGGTTCGGCGGCCCGGAGCCGGCCGCCCCCCGGCCGGTGCTGCCGCCCTGCGTGCCACTCGGTGACCTGGGCGAAGAAGAGGCCCGGGAGGCGCGCGCCCGCCATGGCGTCCCGGACGGCGCCCTCGTCGCCCCCGACGACCGGCACCCCCTCACCCTGCGCCTGCTCGGTGAGGTGCACGTCGGCCTCGACCTGCCCGCGGCACCCGTCGACCGGGACGAGGTCTTCCAGGCGTACCTGGACCTCATGTGCCTGCGCGTCGCGACCCGCCTGGCCCGGGAGAACGGCCTGCACGGCACCGCCGTACGCCGTCTCGCCGCGAAGGTCTCCGGGCAGGTCCACGAGGCCGCCCGGCGCAGTCTCGGCCCCGGACAGGGCGCGCTGGACCGGGAGTCCTTCGAGGCGCTGTTCCCGTGGGGGCCCGCCCCGGCCCGGCTCGGCGGCGGCACCGGCTGGGCGTCGGCCGTGCTCGCCGAGGGCCTCCTCGTCCCCGCGGGCCCCGGCTACCGCTTCGCGCACGAGGAGCTGGCCGACTGGATCCAGGGCGTCCACCTCGACCTGGACGAGGCCCTGCGCGCCCTCGTCCACCGCCGCGGCACCCCGCACGACACGCACACCCTCCCGGTGCCCCACCACCGCATCGGCCCCGTCGTCGAGGCCGTCCTGCTCCTCGCCCGGCAGCACGGCGTCCTCCAACTCGCCCTGACCCTCGAGGAGCTGGTGCACGCCCTCGACGCCGACCCCCACTCCTGGTGGGCCCCCCGGCTGCTCACCCGCGTCCTCGCGCGCGTGCCCGACGCGACGCCGTACACGGAGGTGCTGCGGCTCCTCGCCGACGGCCTCGCGGAACGGCGCGGAGAGGGACGGCCGGCCCCGGCGGAGTTCGGGCCCGCCTTCTGGACGGGCCTGCGGCTGCCCGACGCCCTCCGGCTGGACCTGCTGCGCCGCCTGGTCCTCGCCGACGGCCCCCCGAGCGAACCGGGCCCCCGCCACCTCGACACCGTCGCGGCACTGCTCACCGCGGCACCCGGCGCCGTACAGCCGCTCCTCGTCCGCTGGTTCGACGACGACCGGCCGCTGCCCGCCACCCCGCACGCCACCGTCGCGACGGCCGCGCAGGCGCTGCTGCACACCCACCGTCACCGCGGCCTGGACGGACTCACCGAGGTCCTCGTCGACAGCACCCACCGACGGGCCGACGAACTGCTCGCCGTCCTCGCCGAGGAGGAACCCTCGGCCCTGTGCCGCGCCGTCGAGCGGTGGGCGCGCGACGAGCGCCCCGAGCGGCGGAGCGCCGCCGTCACCCACGGCCTGCGCACCGCCCCGCACACCCGCACCGCCGCCGACCGCACCCTGCTCCGGCACGCCGCCCTCGTCCTGCTCGCCGGGCCCGCCGACAGCCTGCTGCACGGCGGCGCGCTCGCCCTGCTCGTCCACGACCCGGACAGCCGCGAACGCCACCTCCCGAGAGTCCTGGACCACTTCGCGGCCGGCGACCCCCACCTCCCGCCGAGCGCGGTGGCCAGCGCCCTGCCCACGCACCCGGAAGCCGTCCTCGAAGCCTTCCGGGCCCGGCTGCGCGGCCCCGAAGCGGGGGAGGCGCTGCGCGTGCTCGCCGACGCCGCCACCCCCGCGCTGGCCCGCCGGGTGGCCGCCCTCGTGGCGCGAGCCGTCGCGGACCGCCCCGAGACCGCCGGACACCTGGCCGCCTACGTCGACCGGCGCCTGGACCGGGACCCCGCCGACCGCGCCGTACTCCTCCCCTTCGTCACCCCTCTCCTCGACGACGGACCCGAGCCCGCGCGGGCCGCCCTCGCCGGTGTCCTCCCCGCCGACGGCACCGCCGCGGCCGGCCCGCTCCGCCGGGAACTGCGCGAGCGCCTCCTCGCCCACGAGCAGGCCCCCGCCGTCCTGGAAGCGCTGCTGTACGCGGCCGCCCGGTGCACCGGTGAGGACCAGCGCGCCCTCGTCCACCGCACCGGTCTCCTCCTCGTCCGCACCCCCGACGGAGCCACCCGCTTCGACCGAGGGCTGGTCGACCTGGCCCGTCACCTCCCGGGCTTCGCCACCCGGCTGACCGGCTGGCTGGCCGACGCGCCGCCGGACTGGGCCGCACTGGTCGGCCCCAGCGCCCGCCGCACGATCGAGAACCTCGCGGGAGCCCGGGTCCCCGCCTGACCCCGGCCCGGACGGCATGGCACCCTTAGACCTGCGTACCTGCGTAAGGGTCGCCACCGGACCCATCGAGATCACGGAAACCACCAAGGAGCAGACACAGTGCAGCGCTGGCGTGGCTTGGAGGACATCCCCGAGGACTGGGGGCGCAGCGTCGTCACCATCGGCTCCTACGACGGCGTCCACCGCGGGCACCAGCTGATCATCAAGCACGCCGTGGACCGCGCCCGCGAGCTGGGCGTCCCCGCCGTCGTCGTCACCTTCGACCCGCACCCCAGCGAGGTCGTCCGCCCCGGCAGCCACCCGCCCCTGCTCGCCGCGCACCACCGCCGCGCCGAACTGATGGCGGACCTGGGCGTGGACGCGGTGCTGATCCTGCCGTTCACGACGGAGTTCTCGAAGCTCTCCGCGGCGGACTTCGTGGTGAAGGTCCTGGTCGACCGGCTGCGCGCCAAGGCGGTCGTCGAGGGCCCCAACTTCCGCTTCGGCCACAAGGCCGCGGGCAACGTGGACTTCCTCACCGAGCAGGGCAAGGTCTACGACTTCGAGGTCGAGGTCGTCGACCTGTACGTGACCGGTGACGCGGGCGGCGGCGAGCCGTTCTCCTCCACCCTGACCCGCCGCCTGGTCGCCGAGGGCGACGTCGGGGGCGCCGCGGAGATCCTGGGCCGCCCGCACCGCGTGGAGGGCGTGGTCGTGCGCGGCGCCCAGCGGGGGCGCGAGATGGGCTTCCCGACGGCCAACGTCGAGACCCTCCCGCACACCGCGATCCCGGCCGACGGCGTCTACGCCGGCTGGCTGCACGCCCAGGGCGAGGTGATGCCGGCCGCGATCTCGGTCGGCACCAACCCGCAGTTCGAGGGCACCGAGCGCACGGTGGAGGCGTACGCCATCGACCGCGTGGACCTCGACCTGTACGGCCTGCACGTCGCCGTCGACTTCCTCGCCTTCGTCCGCGGCCAGGCCAGGTTCGAGACCCTGGACGCGCTCCTCGAGCAGATGGGCCAGGACGTCCAGAGGTGCCGCGAGATCATCGCGGCGTCGGACGTCCACCGCCCCTGACGTTCAGCCCGGCCGGACGGCCGCCTCGTCGCCCGCTCCGGCCGCGGGCCGCTCCGCCCGCGACCGGGCCCAGTGGCAGGCGACCTGGGCCCCCTCGCCGCCGGACAGGACCTCCAGCTCCCCGTGCCGGCACGCGTCGGCCACCCCGGCCCGCTCCGCCTCACCGCCGGTCAGCACCTGGCAGCGGACGTGGAAGCGGCAGCCGGAGGGGATGAACGACGGGTCCGGGGGCTCGCCGGTGAGCACGACCGGCGTGCCCGGCGCCTCCGGCAGGACCGACAGCAGCGCCCGCGTGTACGGATGCCGGGGCGCCGTCAGCACCTGTTCCACCGGGCCCGTCTCGATGATCCGGCCGAGGTACATCACCGCCACCCGGTCGGCGATGTTCCAGGCCAGGCCCAGGTCGTGGGTCACGACCAGCGCCGACAGGCCCAGTTCGGTGCGCAGCCGCAGCAGCAGCGCGAGGATCTCGCCGCGTACCGACGCGTCGAGGGAGGCCACCGGTTCGTCCGCGACGAGGAGTTCCGGCTCAAGGACCAGCGCGCCCGCGATGACGACCCGCTGCCGCTGGCCGCCGGACAGCTCGTGCGGGTAGCGCAGGAAGAACCGCTCGGGCGGCCGCAGTCCGGCCCGGGACAGGGCCTCGGCGACCGCCGTCCGCTCGTCCCCCGCGTGACCGTGGATGCGCAGGCCCTCGGCGACGATGTCGTACACCGTGTGCCGCGGGTTGAGCGAGCCGCTCGGGTCCTGGAGGACCAGCTGGGCCCGCTTGCGGTACGCCTTCAGCGCGCGGCCCGAGCGGGCGAGCGGGGCGCCGTCGAAGGTGACGCGGCCCCCGGTCGGCGGGACCAGGCCGAGCAGGGAACGCGCGAGGGTCGTCTTGCCGCAGCCCGACTCGCCGACCAGCGCGACGATCTCGCCCCGCCGGATGTCGAGATCGACCCCGTCCACCGCCCGCGCGTCGGCCGACCCGCGCCGGCCGGGAAACGTGACGTGCAGCCCCTGGACGCTCAGCAACGGGGGCGTGGTGGGCGTCGTGGGCGTCATGGGGTACTGCTCCTCACTCCGTCGTTCGGCACCGCGCCGCCGGAGGGACGGGCGGCCGCCTCCGTGCTGCCGGGCGCCGCGCCGTCCTCCGCGCCCACGTGGACGCAGGCCGCCCGCCGACCGGCTCCCGCATCGCGCAGTGCCTGGTCCTCCGTGGCGCAGAGGTCCAGGGCGACCGGGCACCTGGGGTGGAAGGCGCAGCCGGCGGGCACCGCCGTCGGGTCGGGCGGGTCGCCGGGCAGGCCGCGGGGCGCGAACCGCGAGGCCGGGTCGCCGATCGTCGGGAAGGCCGACGACAGCGCGCGGCCGTACGGATGCCGGGCGTCCTGGTAGACCTGCCGGGCCGGACCCTCCTCGACCACCCGGCCCGCGTACATCACCGCGAGTCGGTCGCAGGTGTCGGCCAGTACCGCGAGGTCGTGACTGATCATGATCAGGCCGACGTCCTGCTCGCCGACCAGACCCTCGATCAGCCGCAGGATCTGCGCCTGGATCATCACGTCGAGCGCCGTCGTCGGCTCGTCGGCGACGATCAGACGCGGTTCGCAGGCCAGCGCCATCGCGATCATCACGCGCTGCCGCTGCCCGCCGGACAGCTCGTGCGGGTAGGCGCTCGCCCGCGAGGCGGGCAGCCCCACCTGCTCCAGCAGCTCGCTCGTCTTCCGGCGCGCGCCGGCCGCCGTCGCCCGGCGGTGCAGCAGGACGGGCTCGGCGATCTGGTCACCGATGCGGTGCACGGCGTTCAGGGAGTGCATCGCGCCCTGGAAGACGATCGACGCCCCCGCCCAGCGCACCGCCCGCAGCCGCCCCCACTTCATGGTCAGCACGTCCTCGCCGTCCAGCAGGATCTCCCCGCCGGTCCGGGCGCCGGGCGGCAGCAGCCGCAGCAGCGCCAGCGCGAGCGTGGACTTGCCGCAACCGGACTCGCCCGCGATGCCGAGCTTCCCGCCCGCGTCGAGGCGCAGGTCGACCCCGCGCACGGCGGCCGCGCCACCGGCGTACGTCACCTTCAGGTCCCGTACCTCCAGGAGACTCAACGGGACACCCCCAGCCTGGGATTGAGAACGGCCTCCACCGCACGCCCGCACAGCGTGAACGCCAGCGCCACCACCGCGATCCCGACGCCCGGCGGCACCAGGTACCACCAGTCGCCGGAACTCACCGACCCCGCCTCCCGCGCGTTCTGGAGCAGCCCGCCCCAGGACACCACCGTCGGGTCTCCGAGCCCGAGGAAGGCCAGCGTCGCCTCGGCCAGGATCGCGGAGGAGATGATCAGGGTGGTCTGCGCGAGGACCAGCGGCATGACGTTGGGCAGCACGTGCCGGGACATGATGTGCCAGTGCCCGCCGCCGAGCGCCTTCGCCCGTTCGATGTACGGCCGTGACTCCACCGCCAGCGTCTGCGCCCGCACCAGCCGCGCCGTCGTCGGCCACGTGGTCACCCCGATCGCCAGCACGATCGTGGCGAGGGAACGGGACATGACCGTCGCCAGCACGATCGCCAGCACCAGCGTCGGCATCACCAGGAACCAGTCCGTGATCCGCATCATCACCGTGGCGTACCACCCGCGGAAGTGCCCGGCCGTGATCCCGATGACCGCGCCGATCGCCACCGACAGCGCGGCCGCGAGCAGCCCGACGAGCAGGGAAACGCGCGAGCCCCAGATCAGCAGGCCGAGCAGGTTCCGCCCGAACTGGTCCGTGCCCAGGGGGAACCGGCCGCTCGGGCTCTCCAGCGGCTGCCCCGGGGCGTCGGTCACGCTGTCCACGTCCGCCCCGACCGTCAGCGGCGCGGTGAGCGCGACCAGCACGAACAGCGACAGCGCGGCCAGCCCGAAAAGGCCCGCCCGGTGTCTGCGGTACTCCTTCCAGAAGCGCGCGACGGAGGCACGGCGCCGCCGCCGGGCGAGGGCGCGCGGAGTGGGCGCACCGCCCTTCGCGGGGCTCTCGGCGGTCTCGGCGGTCATCGGCCCACCCTCGGGTCGAGCAGCGGATACAGGAGGTCGGCCAGCGTGTTCATCAGGATCACCGCGGCGGCGAAGACGAAGAACAGCCCCTGCACCAACGGCAGATCGGGCACACTCAGCGCCTGGTAGAACAGCCCGCCGAGCCCCGGCCAGGAGAAGACGGTCTCGACGAGGATGACACCCGCCACGGTCCGGCCCAGATTGACGAAGACCAGCGTCACGGTCGGCAGCAACGCGTTGGGCACGGCGTGCCGGCGCCGCACGAGGTCGTCCCTGAGCCCCTTGGCCCGCGCGGTCGTCAGATAGTCGCCGCCCATCTCGTCCAGCAGCGCCGACCGGGTGACCAGCAGCGTCTGCCCGTACTCCACGGCGACCAGGGTCACCACGGGGAGGACGAGATGGTGGGCGACGTCGAGCACGTGGGCGAAGCCCTTCTCGCCGCCCGACTCCATGCCGCCGGTCGGGAACAGTCCCGGAATCGGGTCCACGCCGACCGACAGGACGATGATGAGCAGCAGCCCGAGCCAGAACGACGGGATGGAGTAGAGCGTCAGCGCCAGACCGGTGTGGAGCCGGTCGCCCAGCCCGCCGTGCCGCCACGCCGACCGGGTGCCGAGGAAGGCACCCAGCGCGGTGTAGATCACGAAGGCCGTACCGGTGAGCAGCAGGGTGTTCGGCAGCGCCTCGACGATTCTGTCGGTGACCGGCGCGTGGAACTGGTACGACGTGCCGAGGTCCCCGCTCAGCGCCTTGAGGCAGTAGTCCGTGAACTGCTGCCACAGCGGCAGGTCGAGCCCGAATTCCTCCCGGTAGACGGCGAGCTGCTCGGCCGAGACCGGACGGCCACCGGTCATGAACTTCACCGGGTCGCCGGGGATCAGCCTGAAGAGGAAGAAGCTCGTGACCAGGACGGCGAAGAGGGAGACCACCGCTCCGCCCAGCTTCCCCGCCACGTACCGCGGATAGCCGCTGCCCGCGCGACCCCCGCGCCCCCGTTCCGTCCCGGACGGCCGCTTGCCGAGCGCGGCGCCGGTCGCGGCGAGGGGCGAGTCGGGGGAGCCGGGCGAGCCGGGGGAGTCGGGGGGCGCGGAATCCGTCGCGCTACTCACGGTCGTCCGCCGTCGCACGGCGGCGGACGGCGAAGAGCACCCCGAGGCCGGCGAGGACGACGACACCCGCGGCGATCCCGATCACGGTGCCCGTCGACGACGAACCGCCCGAGGAGCCAACGGAGTCCGCGGGGACCGCCGACCACCAGCTCCAGTACCCGTCCTGGCCGTAGATGTTGCCCGCGTCGGACGGCATGATGGTGATCGACTCGATCTGGTCCGTGCGGTAGGCCTCGACCGCGTTCGGATACGCCATCACGTTCATGTAGCCGGTGTCGTAGAGCCGGGACTGCATCTGCTTGACGAGGTCCGCGCGCTCGCCGGCGTCGTACTCGCCCAACTGCCGGGCGTACAGGTCGTCGTACTGCTTGTCGCAGATGAAGTTGTCGGTGGCGCCGGTGTCCTTGGGCGTCGCCGGGAGCGCCGCGCAGGTGTGGATGGAGAGCACGAAGTCCGGGTCGGGGTTGACGGACCAGCCGTCGAAGGCGAGGTCGTACTCGCCGGCCAGCCACGGGTCGGTCACGTTGTCGAGGCAGTCGAGGGTGATCGAGATGCCCAGCTCGCCCCACCACTCCTGGAGGTACTTGCCGACCGCCTTGTCGTTCGGGTCGGTGGCGTGGCACAGGACGCGGTAGTTCAGGGGCTTGCCGTCCTTGCCGACGCGCTTGCCGTCGCCGTTCGTCCGATAGCCCGCCTCGTCGAGCAGCCGCGCCGCCCCGGCCGGGTCGTACGCCAGCTCCTGTTCGGCCGTCGGCTCGTAGAAGTACTGCGAGAAGCGCGGCGGGATGTAGCCCGCACCCTCGACGGCGTGCCCCTGGAACACCTTGTCGACGATCGCCTCGCGGTCCACCGCCATGAACAGCGCGTTGCGCACCCGCTGGTCGAGGAGCGAGGGATCGCCGTCACCGAACTTCGTGCCGTCCTTCGCCCGGGCGCCCGGGTTGGTGGCGAGGGCGTAGAAACGGCGGCCGGGGGCGTCGTTGACGCGGATGTTCTCCTCGCCCTTGAGGGAGTCGGCCTGGGCGGGCGTCAGGGACGGCGACCCGGCCACGAACGACACCTCGCCCTTGCGCAGGGCGGCGACGGCGGCGTCCTGGTCCTTGTAGTAGCGGAAGACCAGGTGGTCGAACTTGGGGGCGCCCCGCCAGAAGTCCTTGTTGGCCTTGAGCCGCACATAGCTGTCCGGCTTGTAGTCCGTGAGGACGAACGGCCCGTTGCCGACGACCGGGAAGTCCTTGTCGTTGTTGAACTTCGAGAAGTCCCCGACCTTCTCCCAGACGTGCTTGGGCACGATCGGCACGTCCAGCGCGGTCATCGTGGCCTGCGGCTTCTTCAGCCGGATCACCAGCTGGGTCGGGCTGGGCGCGGTCACCTTCTCGAAGTTGCCGACGAAGCTGCCGTTGGCGGTGGCGGCGCCCTGGTCGGTCATCATCTTGTTGAACGTCCACGCCGCGTCCTCGGCGGTGGCCTGCCGCCCGTCCGACCACTTGGAGTCGGAGCGGATCGTGTACGTCCAGGTCAGCTTGTCGGACGACGCCTTCCACTCGGTCGCCAGACCCGGGATGACGTGGTTGTCCTTGGCGTCGTAGTTGGTCAGGTACTCGTATGTCAGCTTGTGGATGCTCGTGCTGAGCAGGCGTACCGCCAGGAAGGGGCTGAGCGAGTCGACGCTCTGCGCCACGGCGACGGTGAGCGTCTTGTCGCCGCCCCCGTCGCCGTCCTCGGCCGTGGCCGCGGGAGCGACCGCCCCCGACGTGAGGAGCAGCGCGCAGGCGCCCGCGGCGGCGACGAGCCGGGCTCTGAACCGGCGGGGGGCGGTACGTCCACTGCCGTGCTGATCGTGAGTGCTCATGACTACCTGACCTCGCGTCATCGCACACGGGAACGCCGGGCGCCCCCGCGTGAGGCGGGCTTGAACAGTGGTGAACGCGGAATGAAGTGTGTGTCTACCAGCGGCAGTCTGCGCCCGTCAACGGCCCGTCAAACCCCATGTGGCCTGCGGAAACGGCGAGTTGACCAACCCGTCACTCTCATTGGCACAGACCTCTGGCGCCTCCCTGGTGAGAGCCTGACGCCCGTGCTTCACCGGTTCTGCCCGCGCACACGCGAAGGCCCGCGCCGTCCGGGACGACGCGGGCCTTCGGGACTCCGGCGGGCTACTGCTGCGGTGGGGGCGGAGGCGTCTGCCCCTGCTGCGGATACCCGTACCCGGGCTGGGGGTGGGGCTGCCCGGGCTGGGGGTAGGGCTGCCCGGGCTGCTGCGGCGGGACCTGCCCGGGCTGCTGCGGGTACGGCTGGCCGGGCTGCTGCGGGGGCACCTGCCCCGGCTGCTGCGGGTACGGCTGACCGGGCTGTTGCGGATAGGCATGGCCCGGCTGGGGCTGGCCCGGCATCGGCTGCTGCTGGCCCGGCATCGGCGGGGCGGCGACCGGCGGCGGGTTGCCGTCGGACGTCCACAGGCCGTGCGACTGCTGGTGGCGGACGAAGTCCTCGGCGACCATTGCCGCCAGGTTGAAGTACGCCTCCCGCACCTTCGGCCGCATCATGTCGAGGTCGACCTCCGCACCGGCGGACAGGTGCTCGTCGAAGGGGACCACGACGACGCCCCGGCACCGCGTCTGGAAGTGCCCCACGATGTCGTCGACCTTGATCATCTTGCCGGTCTCGCGGACCCCGGAGATGACCGTGATCGACCGCGACACCAGGTCGGCGTATCCGTGAGCGGACAGCCAGTCCAGGGTCGTACTGGCGCTGCTCGCACCGTCCACGGAGGGCGTGGAGATGATGATCAGCTGGTCGGCGAGGTCCAGCACGCCGCGCATCGCGCTGTAGAGGAGCCCGGTGCCCGAGTCGGTGAGGATGACCGGGTACTGCTTGCCGAGTACGTCGATCGCGCGCCGGTAGTCCTCGTCGTTGAACGTCGTGGACACGGCCGGGTCGACGTCGTTGGCGATGATCTCGAGACCGGACGAGGCCTGCGAGGTGAACCGCCGGATGTCCATGTACGAGTTGAGGTGCGGGATCGCCTGCACGAGGTCACGGATGGTGGCCCCGGTCTCGCGGCGCACGCGGCGGCCGAGCGTGCCGGCGTCCGGGTTGGCGTCGATGGCGAGGATCTTGTCCTGCCGCTCGGTGGCGAGCGTGGAGCCGAGGGCGGTGGTGGTGGTCGTCTTGCCGACACCGCCCTTGAGGCTGATGACCGCGATGCGGTAGCAGGACAGCACCGGGGTGCGGATCAGATCCAGCTTCCGCTGCCGCTCGGCCTCCTCCTTCTTGCCGCCCAGCTTGAACCGCGAACCGCCGGCCGCCGGACGGCTGCTCTTCGCCTTCTGCCGCTTGTTGTTGAGCAGCCGGTCGGACGACAGCTCCACGGCCGCGGTGTATCCGAGCGGCGCGGCACCCGGGTTGGTGGGCTGACGCTGGTCGTGCTGCATGGGCTGCGGCCAGGCGGCCCCGAGCCGGGGGTCGACGGGCTGCTGCGGGGGCTGCGGGGCGTCCGGCTGCTGCGGGTACTGGTGCTGCGGCGCTGGCTGCTGGGGGTGCGGCTGGGGTGCCTGAGGCTGCTGGGGGATGTGAGGCTGCTGCTGCGGTGCCTGGGGGTGCTGGTGCTGCTGCGGCTGATAGTCGGGCTGACCGGGCTGACCGGGCGCACCGGGCTGCATCGCCTGCGGCGGCTGGGGTGTCTGGGGTGGCGACTGCGGTGCCTGGCCCGGCTGCGGCATCGGCTGGGCGGGCGGAACCTGCGGGGCGTAGCCCTGTGGGGTCGCCTGCGGCGCGGCCGACGGAACCTGAGCGGCGTCGGGCTGCGACTGCCCCTGCGGTGCCTGCGGGAACCCGTAGGCACCGGGCTGGGCGGGGGAGTGCGGCTGGGGAGGCTGCGGGGCGGTTTGCGGGAAGCCGTAACCGCCATCGGCCCCGGGCGTGGGAGCGCCGCCCGGCTGCTGGGCCGGAGGCTGCGGTGCCGGAGGCGTGACGCCGGGCTGCGGGAAGCCGTAACCGGCCTGCGGGGCGGGCTGCGCGGGCGGCGGGTTCCATGCGGCGGGCGCCGGCTGCGGAGCCTGCGGCTGGAACGGCGGCTGCTGGGCCGGTACGGCGGGCTGCTCCGGGGCGCCCGGTGCCGGCTGCGCGGGCCACTGGTGGGCCGGGGCGGGTGCGGCCGGCGGGTACGACGGAGGCACCGGCGGCACCTCAGCCTGTGCCGCGGGCGGCGCGTCCTCGGGAACGGCGTCCTGCGGGGCGTCGTCCTCGGGCCCGTCCACCGAAGGGACGCTGTCCTCGGGCTGGGGCTCGGGCTCGGGCTCCGCGTCGGCGACCTCGCCGACAGCGGTGTCGTCCGTACCCTCCGTGCCCTCGTCGGCGTCACCGGTCTCGGAGCGCTCGGCGTCCTCGGCCTCCGGTTCCACGGCGTCGTCGTCGGTGTCCGTGTCGGTGTCCGTGTCGGTGTCCGCGGCGGCACGCTCGGCGATCTCCTGCTGGAGAGCGGCCGCGGAGAAGCGCATGGTCGCGCCACTCTCAAGATCACCGTTGGCGGGCTCGGGCTCGGGCTCGGGCTGCGGCTCCGGCTCCGGCGCAGGCTCGGGCTGCGGTTCCGGTTCGGGCTGCGGCTCCGGTTCGGCTTCGGGCTGCGGCTCCGCCGCCTGAGTCGGAGGGGCAGCGGGCGCCTGGAGCTGGAACCCTCCGGCCGGGAAGGACGGCACGGCCGTGGGGGAGCTGAAATCCGCACTCGGGGTGGGCGCGGGCGCGGCCTCCGGCGCCTGCACCTCGGGTTCGGGCTCAGGAGCCGGCTCCGGTTCGGGCGTCTCCGACGGCTGCTGCTGCGGCGCCTGCGGCTCGAACCCGCTCCCGACCGGCAGCCGCGGCACCCCGGTCGGCCCCCCGGCAGGCGGCGCGGGCGGCGTGAAGGGCGCCCCGGGACCGGGCGGCGGAGGCGGCGTGTACGGGGCACCCGGCGCGGGCGCGGGCGCGGGAGGCGGTGGCGTGAAGGGCGCGCCCGGAGCGGGAGCCGGAACAGCGGAAGGCCCGCCGGCCGGCGCCGCGTGCGGGGGAGGGGTCAGCCCCGGCAACGGCGGAACCGGACCACGGGGAGCAGGCGGAGCGGAGGGCGAGGCCGGAGCGGAGTCGGAGGCACCGGAACCCCCAGAAGCACGGGACGGCGAACCGGCCCCCGCCCCCTCGTCCTCCTGCCCCGATTCGCTCTCACTGGACGCGTTCTGCGTGTACCAGGCGGGCGGCGCGTAGTCGATGGTGAACTCGCCGGTCGTCTCGATCGAGGACTCCGCGTCGGGCTGGTCATCGCCGGGTGTAGCCCAGCCCCCGCGGTTCCCGTCCCGGTCGCTGCTCACAGTTCCTCCTGGTGTGGTCGAGCACCCTCAAGCCGTGCTGGGGCGACCCTTGCTTGTCATTCGAAGTTGTCCAAGGCCGTTCGAGGTCGTCCGATGAACCGGCTCTTCCCCCTGAGACGCCGACGCCCCCTTCACGGGTTCTCGTGTCGCGCCCGACACCAGCCTAATCACCACGAGCCCCGCCCCGGCAGCCCCCGCCCTCCCTCGAAGTCCTGCCCGTTGCGTCACAGTCGACTCGGACGTGCCGCGCGCTTCATCTGATTGTCCCCGCACGGAGGATGACCCCGTCCGTCACCACCCGCTTCCAACGAGTGATCGTGGACCCGGCATAGTTGGTACCGATCTCCGTCGTCCCGTCGCGTTGGTTTCTTGAGAACCGCCGGAATTCCCAGGAAGAAGAGGCCCCCGAGTGAGCTTCGGCCCGCCCCCGTCCATGCCCTCGGGCCCAGCAACTCCGGCGGAACCCACCGAGAACGGGCATGGCCGCCACGGCCCCGACGACAGCGGCGGTCCAGGGCGGAAGGGCCGCCGAAATCCGCTGATCGGGCTGCTCGCGGTGATCCTCGCCGGGGCGTTGGCCACCGGCGGCTGGTTGCTGTGGGGACGCGGCAGCGGAGACTCCGAGGCGTCGGACAAGTCGAGAGCTCCACACGCGCAGGGCCCACTCGACGTCCGCGAGACCGTCGAGAAGCGGCCCGCGAGCATCAACGGCAAGATGGCCTTCCGGTTCTCCGTGGACGACATGAAGCCAGGGGAACATGTGGAGATGCCCGGAATGTGGGCCACGGACCGCATCCTCGCCAAGGGCATCAACAAGACGCTTGTCGGCATGAGCATCGGCACCGACGCCGCGCCGGGCGACGAGAAGTGGCGGCTCGCGCTCGACGGCCCAATCTGCGGCTACACACTCCATGTCACCGGCGACAACCGCACCGCCGTCCTCTTCCGGGCGAACGACTGGGCGGAAGAGGCCCTGTGCAATCAGGTCGCTTTCGTCGACCTCGACGACGGCCGCCTGCTCTGGAAGGAACGATTCCCAGTCTCCCAGTTGGGCCGTGAGTCGGGTGACGCCACGGGCACCGAAAAGGACCGGCCCGGCGTGGCCCTCGCGCACGGCACGGTCGCCGTCACCTGGGGCGGCGGCTCCATCGGGTACGACATGAAGAACGGCGACACCCGTTGGTCCACGACGACGACGGCACCGTGTCAGGACATGGGCGTCGTCGGCGGCCGCGGGCTGATCGTCCGGGAACAGTGCTGGAGCGGGGGCGACCCCCTCTCGGTGGGAACGTGGCGGTCCGCCACCTTCAAGCTGCGCAAGCTGGACCCGGCCACGGGTGAGGCCCTGTGGACGTATTCCGCCGCCGAGGGCGTCCGCAGCCTCCACGTGCCCTCCGCCGAACCGGCGGTCGTCGCCGTCTCCGCCGGTGCCACCGGGATCACCGACCTCATCTCCCTCGACGACCAGGGCCGCAACCGTGCCACCATCAGTCTCCGCAACGGCGCCTACGTGGCCGACTGCACGGACAGCGACTATCTCCTGATCGACGACTGCCCGACCATCGCCGTCGGCAAGGACCAGGTCTTCATCCGCAGCAAGGACCAACTCGAGAAGCAGACGTCCAACTGGATCATCGGCTTCGACCTCGCCACCGGGAAGACCACCAAGAAGTTCGACTCCGGCCCGGGCGCCCTGCTCCACCCGGTGCGCATGAGCGGTGACCGTCTCCTCGCCCTGCGCCTGAGCGACGACCACATCGCACCGAACGCACTCGTCGCCCTGGACCCGAGGACGGACGAGGAGGTGCCGCACCTCTACTTCGGCCTTCCCAGTGAGGCACAGCTGATGACGATGACGGACCAGAACGACATCGTCGTCCAGGACGGGCGCCTCTTCTTCGGTGTCAAGGCCGCGAACGGTCCCGCCGACGCCAAGACCAAGCAATGGAGCTACCTCGTGCTGGGCATCGGAAGCAGCGCACCGCCGCAGTCCTGACGGACCCGGCCCGGAGGGACGGGGCGTGCCCGGTGGTCAGTCCATCCGGCGCGGCATCCCCAGGAGCCCGTTCTCTCCGTCCGTGGGCTGCGTCATCACGTACTGGCGGTCCCGGTCCGCGCACCAGAGGGTCATGCCTTCGGCGAGCGTCGGCAAGGACTCCGTCTCGGCCCGGGAGAGGGTCAGGACGCGCCCCAACTCAGCGGCCTCGTCCGGAGAGACCCGCTGGACGCCCGTCAAGCGTGCCTGACGTATCAGCCGCGGAGCGACCGGGCTGAGATACGGCAACAGCGTGAACACCGACTGCCAGGGGCCGGAGACGACCCGCCCGCGTGGCGGCCGCATGCCGCAGTCCCGCACCACCAGTACCGGCGTGCCCGCCGAAGCGCCCTGCGGCGGCACGCGGCCGACGTCGTACACCGCCAGTCCGTTCTGCCCGCCGCCGATGGCGTGGACCAACTGCGTCCATGCCTGGGGGCGTCCCGTCTCCACCGCGACGCGCGCGCCGGTCGCGGCAGCGCGGAGGGCGATCACCTGGGCGGTCCACAGACCGGCGATGAGGACCACGTCGTACGGGGTGGGCCTGTTCACGCCGAGTACGGCGGGACGGCCCTCGGCGTCCACACCGATGACGACGCCGTCGTCACCGAGGGGCAGCGCGAGCGCGTCCAGTTCCGCGGCCGCGACCGCATGCGCGCCGTGCCGTGGGCCCAACAGCCCGAAACCCCTCAGGAGACGCCGGGGGCCGCGCCGCGGGTCCGGCGACGGGCCGGCCCCGGGCTCGCTTCGTGCCGTCCCGTCCGCGCCGTCGGCCGGCAGGGTGGGCGGAGAACTCATCGCGCGCCTCCCAGGGGCAGCGTGGCCAGCACGCCGGGCAGTTGCTCACGGTCGAGCCGGGCCAGTCCGGCGCCCGACCGCCGGGCCGTGTCCTGCAGCGCCCGCCGAGCGGCGACCAGTTCGTCGTCACTGCGGCCGGTCACCCGCAGGTGCCCGCACAGCGACACCTCCTGCCCGGCGTGCGACAGGCGGAGACTGAAGGTGGTCGCCAGCGCCGGCACCGATGTCACGTCCGCGACGAACTGCGGCAGCGAGGATGCCTGATCACCGCCCAGCTGGGGCCACCGGCGGATCCAGTAGGTGGTGTGCCGACGGTTGTCGCAACGCCAGCTGCGCGCCGACTCGCGGGTCCGCGGCTGGCGCTGCTCGGTGCGTCCCGCTTCCGCGGTCACCAGGGGGTTGGCGCACATCGAGGTGGCGAGAGCCGTGACGAGTTCCTCCTCATCGAGAATGGTGGCGCGGAACCCGGTGCCGGTGAGCCTGCTGGCCAGGTGGTGGGCGGCGCGGGCCACGCACTTCTGCGCTCCGACGAGCCCGCCCCCGCGCGCTGCCACGGCCTCCGTACACAACTCCGGGTCCAGTTTCAGAGCGACCCACGTGAGCCGTACGGCGGGGGTGCCCGTCCGTTCCTGCAGAGGCGCGTAGTTGGCGACCGCCACCGACTGCCGCGGCAGGTGCAGGGCGGGAGCCGGCTGGGTGTGGAGCACGATCTGCGCCGACTCGAGCCGGATTCCGTCCACCTCAAGGGCATCGCGCACGATTCCCAGTGGCAACGGCTGCCGGCTCCGTTCGGCCCGCAGGGCGGTGGCGTCCGCCTCGACCTGGATGACGGCCGTGACGAAGGTGCCGTCCCCGACGACGCCCACCGGACGCCGATCGCGTGCCCCGCAGGAGTAGGTGCGCAGCGCGGGCTCACACTCGAGAGCCGGCACCAGAGCAGGTTCCGTCCCGGGCGGTACGTCCAGGGCACCGGCCCGCCTGAGCCGCTGCCGCAGCCCTTGAGCGGCGGACAACCAGTCGGGGACCGCCCGACCGCGTCGGCGGGCGAAGGCGACCAGTACCAGTACGACGGCGAGTACGGCGCCTGACACCATGGCCACCTGGCCCACGACCCAGCCGACGAGCACGGCGGCCAGAGCGAGTTCCACCAGCAACAGTCGTTGCAGCTTGGACGACCTGCCGCGTCCGGGACGCGCCCTCAATTGAGCGGTGCCCGGAATGGCTCCGTTCGCCGCGGCGGGCGTCCGCCGGCTCCGGTCCGGCGCGGACGTCGAGGGGCTCGGGGCCCGCGTCCGGCCGCGGTTCAGCGGACGTGTCCCGGAAGCCATCATTCAGTTCCCCCGAATCTGCCGAGCCGACGGCTGCAACATGGATGACGCGCACGGCTCTTGAAGACCCGAACACCCTACCCGCCGATCATGGCGGCACCGTCAGCAGGCATAGTAGGGGCCGGTCTGTCAGTACGGGGTGGACGAGGAACCGTCCCCGGACCGGCACGGGGAGAGACGGTCACTCATGACATCACGGCGGGACGAGCTCAACGCCTACACTTTTGCGAAGCGGCGCCTGCTGGCAGCCTTCCTCCAGCCGTCGCCGTCGGGAACGGAGGAGGGCGCCCCCAAACCGTTGCGCACGGTGGTGCCGAGCCTGGTCGCCGGAGCGCTGACCCTGGCCGTCTTCGGAGCCTGGGGCATGTTCCAGCCGACGGCGCCCTCCGGCTGGGACGACCCCGGTGCCCGGGTCATCGTGGGCAGGGAGTCGACAACGCGCTATGTCGTTCTCAAGACGGACGGCGACACACGCCTGCACCCCGTCCTGAACCTGGCCTCCGCCCGGCTGCTCATGAAAGACGGAACCTACGAGGTCGTCCAGGTGAGCGACGACGTCCTCGACTCGGGAGAAATCCCGCGCGGCCCGATCCTGGGCATCCCGTACGCGCCCGACCGGCTGCCCTCCGCCGAAGAGGCCGGCCGGGGCAAGCGCTGGGCGGTCTGCGAACAGCCCGGCGGCAAGGGGGAGACCGTTCAGGAGGCGACGTTCGTCCTCGCCCCGCAGGAGGCCGCGAAGACGGAGGACGCGGGCCGGCTCAAGGGCGGCGACACGCTGTACGTGGCCACCCGCACGGGCGAGCGGTACCTGGTCGACGCCGAGGGAACCGCCTACCGTGTCACGGGCACCGAGTCCGACGCGCTGACCACCGCGCTCGTGGGCTCCCGCAAGCCGCAGCTCGTCACCAAGGAATGGCTCGGCACGCTCCACCAGGGCGATCCGATCCGCTTCCCCCGGCTCCCGCCCGCCATCGGCTCCCCGGCGGGCGTGCCCGGCGCCCTGTCGGCGCAGGAGAACAAGGTGGGCACGGTCCTGAAGACGGAGACCGGGGAGGGGACGAAGTACTACGTCGTCCTGCCGGGCAAGGTACAGCCGATCACCGAGTTCACCGCCTGGCTCCTGATCACCTCACCCCAGACGGCCGCGCTGAACATGAACGGCGAGGCCCGCACCGTGGGCCTGCAGGACTTCACCGCCGACCCCGAGCCGTTCGAGGGCCAGCCGGGCGACTGGCCCGGACAACGTGTCCACCAGGTCAACGCCACCTCCGCGGGAGCGGGACGAGACACGGTGTGCAGCGTCCTCGAGAAGGTGGACTCCGACGGCGACACCACACTCGGCACCTGGGCCGGGACGCAGTACCCGGCCGAGATCACTTCCGGCGGCACGAGCACGTACGTCACCCCGGGCACCGGCCTGCTGTACACGCAGATCCAAGGCGCCGGCACGAACTCGGGTGCGCTGTTCCTCGTCACCGACACCGGCCTGAGGTACGCCGTGCAGGCCAACGGCGACAGCGACGCGGACAGGTCGGACATCGGCACCGACGACGGGAAGAAGACCTCGGACGGCAGCCCGGAGCCCAGCGAGGCACAGGTGAAGCTCGGCTACCAGAACGTACGCCCGGCAAAGGTGCCGCTGGCATGGTCGGAGTTCCTGGCCAAGGGGCCGCGGCTGGACACCAACAGCGCTCGGCAGCCGCAGGGTTCCTGACCCCGTGGGCCGACGCGCGACGTCTGAACTCCAGAACAGCAGTACCAGGACAGGAAAGACGGGGAAGACGTGCAGCAGGCGCTGACGAAGGCACCCATGCTGGCCGCGGCCGTCGCGCTGACGGCGCTGGCCACCTGCTCGCCCGGACCGGTCACCGCACACCCCACGGCCCCGCGGGCTCCTCTCCAGTTGTCCGGCAGCGGCTCGTGCACCTTCCCCAGCGAGCAGGAGTTCAAGGCCCGGCCGTGGCCCCTCCAGCGGGTCCTGCTCGATGAGCTTTGGCAGGGCACCCGCAAGGGCGCGGGCGTACGCGTCGCGGTGATCGACACGGGCGTGGACGACGCGAACCCCCAGCTGGCGAAGGCTGTGGACAAGGTCGCCGGCCTCGACCTGCTCAGCAAGGGCAAGGGGAGCGACCCGACCAACGACGAGGTGGGCCACGGCACCAAGGTCGCGGGCATCATCGCCGCCCGCCCGGCCGAGGGCACAGGCTTCGTGGGCCTCGCGCCGGGCGCCACCGTCATCCCGGTCCGTCAGAACGACGCGGACAGCAGCGGTGATTCGGACTCGATGGCCGCGGCGATCAGACACGCGGTCGCCAAGGGCGCCGACGTCATCAACATCTCCCAGGACACCACTAAACCCCTGGCCGCCACCTCCGAGCTGGCCGAGGCGGTGCGCGCGGCCCTCGCACGAGACGTGGTCGTGGTGGCTTCCGCGGGCAACGACGGCCTCGACGGCAAGCACAAGGACACCTACCCGGCGGCCTTCGACGGTGTCCTCGCCGTGGCCTCCTCGGACCGTAACAACGAGCGTGCCGCGTTCTCCCAGACCGGCGACTTCGTCGGTGTGGCCGCACCCGGCGTCGACGTCGTCTCCACCGTGCCCGGAGGCGGCCAGTGCACGGACAGCGGCACCAGCTTCTCGGCCCCGTTCGTCGCCGGCGTGGCCGCCCTCCTGAAGGAGAAGCACCCGGACTGGACCCCGGCTCAGATCGTGACCCGCATCGAGCAGACGGCCGAGCGCTCCGTCAACGGCCACGACGACTTCGTCGGCTGGGGAGTGGTCGACCCCGTCCGCGCGGTCCAGGCGACGGACACCGGAAAGGCCCCGTCGTCCCCGACCCCCGACCCGGGCGTGACGAGCGCCGAGGCACCGGACGTGGCACCGTTCTCACTGGCGGAGACCCCGGAGGAACGCGATCGCCGTTACGCCGTCTACGCCCTGTCCCTCGGCGCGGGCCTCGTCGTGATCATCTCGGGTGCGGCCGTGGTCCTGCGCGATCTGCGTCGCCGCCGGAGTCCATGACCGCGCCGCGGCACGCAGACCGGCGTCACTCGGCGGCGGTGCCCGTGTCGTCCGGCGCCGGCTCCAGGTCGAACTCCCCGTCCCGCGCTCCCAGGACGAATGCCCGCCACTCCGCCTCGGTGTACCGCAGCACGGTGTCCGGCTCCAGCGACGACCGCATGGCCACGGCGCCGTCGGGCAGGTAGGCGATCTCCACCCGTTCCTCGTGCTCCTCCGTCCCCGGCGCGCTGTGCCACTCCACACCCGAGATGTCGAGCGCGTACAGCTCGTCCCGCTCGCGCTCCTTGCGGGCTTTGACGTCCTCGTCCGGCACCTGGGCCATGGCGGAGGTGTCCTTTCAGGCGGCTTACCAACGATCCCCGGCAACCTTACTGGCCCGGCCCCGCCCTTGGCGGCGCAAGCCGGCGAACGCCGCTCGGCGTCCGGGCCCCCGGTCCGCGACCAGCCCTGAACAGCGCCCTCCGTTGGAACCAACGGATCAACTGACTAGAGTGATCCCGGGTATCACGTGGGGCGTGGTGCCGACACGGGGGCGGTGCGACGTTGCGACCACGCGTCGCGCGGGAGTCGGAGCGGTTCTTGCCCGCCAGGAGAGCCCGGACATCGGTCCGGGCGGACCCGTCGCGGTGGTGACAGCCACCAGTGCTTCAGAGGAGGGGCAAGAGACCATGAGCGTCGATTACAGCGACCAGGACCTGACAGACCTCGCGGACAAGATCCGTACCTTTCACACGGACGTGAGCAGCCGGGTGACATCGCTCAACACCGTCGTGGACATGATCCAGGCGGGCTGGCAGGGCGCCGCGGGCAAGGAGTTCGACTCCGTCCAGCGCGGTGTGAACCAGCACCTGAAGAAGCTGCAGGACAACCTCGTCGACCTCGAAGAGGTCATGCGTATGAGCGTCAAGGGCTTCAACCAGCACGAGCAGGACCGCGTCTCGGAGATCCGCAAGGTGGACAACTCCTACCAGGTGACCAGCCGCATCACCGACCTCGCCTGACCCGAAGCGCCGTACGCAACCGAGGAGAACCGCACAGTGAGCGTCAACTACGACCGCACAGCCGTCAACTACGACACGGTCACCCAGGCCGCCGTTGACGTGCGCAAGACCACCAGAGAGCTGTCCGAGGGGCTGGAGACCCTCATGCGCAAGGTCGCGGCCGTCGCCGAGACGTGGCAGGGCGAGGCGAAGACCGCCTACGGCGAGATCCAGCGCAGCAGCGCCACGGAGATGGACCAGATGTGCCAGAAGCTGGCCCGCATCGCCCAGCTCCTGGACGACTCGGTCATCGGCTACCAGGACACCGACAAGGGCAACGCGGCCCGCTTCCGCATGCTGATGAACTGAGGCCCCGGAACTGCCGGGCTGAGGAGGGAGGCGGCTCGGGGAGCCTCCCCGCATGCGCGCTTCACCACGCACCGGTTCGCAGAGCCGCGTCGTGAAGAGCGTGTGTGATCTATGACCGTATGCGTGCGAACGGGGGCGCGCCGACATGAGGACAGGCAGAGAGACCGACACAACGCCGGACAGACCGCGGCGGCAGCCGGACGACCCGGTGGGCCTGGCGGAGACCGTACGACGGGCGAAGGGCGGGAGGGCCTCTCCCCAGGACGTCTTCGATGCGTTCATCCATGCCCGCGTGTACTGCGAGCGACCAGAAGAACCGGGCTTTTTGACGGTCGCCGCGCTGGAGCTCGCAGCTGGTGACGCATCATCGCGCTCCCGCATCCTCGAACTGGCCATCACCACGTCCTGTCCTGCCCCGCCCCCGACCCGGCTGGTCCCCGTGTTCACATCGCTGGAGCAGTTCGAGCTGTTCACGAGCGAAGGAGCCTGGTTCTCGACGACGGGAGCCGACCTCCTCGACCTGCTGCCTCAGGGACTCGACGTCTGGCTGGACCCGGCCGCCGAGCACGCCGTACGACTCGCCTCGTCCGCCACCGCCGTAGAGCCGGTGCTGCACGTCTCGTACCGTCCCCGGGGCGGTGCGGCATGAGCGACGCACAGGGATGGCTCATTCCGTTGGGTGCAGACGGCGGCGAGTTCAAGTGGGAGGTCCAGTTCCTCCAGTCGATCGCGCGGCCTCTCGAAGAGTCCACGGCCGCCGCCCGGAAGATCGCCGGGGAACGGGCGGAGCACATGTTCGACGACCCTTTCCAGATCACCGAGGACAAGACCGGAGCCGCCGAAGTCACCGAGGCGGCCGGCGATTTCCTCGACAAGTGGTGCCACGGCCTGGGCTGTATCGCCGACGACGCCGACGTGATCGTCTCCGCGCTGGGCGCCACCATCAACGACTTCCTGGTCACCGAGACCAAGACCCGGTACAAGGCCATGATGCTCGAACGGCAGCAGCAGTTCGAGGACGACCACCCCTTCACTTCGTTCGTGGAGGGACACGGAATAGCCGAGAAAAGCACCGAGTTCCGTGGCCGCCTGGAGCCGGTCGACCGCGATGGCCAGGACGAAGGCACCAGCCGGACCCAGAAGTAGTGGCAGGAGCAGGAACACTCAGCATGACGGACAAACGGTTCCTCTTCCGCCGTATATGGATCGCCCCCGAAGACACCGTCCAGGACTGGATCCCTGGCAAACCCGCCGAGCTCGACCGGCTGATCAAGAAACTCGGTGGTGCGGCCGCACACTTCGGCGAGGGCGCGGAACGACTGCGCAAGCTCAACACCGACCCCTGGCAGGGCGAGGCCGCCGAGGAGTTTCGCAAGACGGTCAAGAAGCTGCCCAAGGAACTCGACGGCGCGATGGACGCGTTCGTCGAAGCAGGGGCCGCCGTACTCGCCTACCGCGAAGTGCTGGACGGAGCGCAGCGCCTCACCCAGCAGATCCTGGACCACGAGGCACCCACGGCGCGCGACCTCTCCCGCCAGTACGCCAAAGCAGTGGACGACTACAACGTGGCGATCAAGGGCGGTGACACGACGCTGCCCACCCGGCCGCCCGAGACCGACCCGGGCAGGACCGCGATGGCCGAACTGATCGAGCGGATCAACAGCGCACAGGGCGAGGTCACGGAGGCGGCCGGCGTCGCGAAGCGGACTCTGCACAAGGCTGCCGAGAGGGCCCCGAAGCGGCCGAGTGGCTGGCAGCGCCTGACCGACGGCGCGAAGGAGGGCTGGGACGACCTCGTTGAATTCGGCCTGGCGGTCAACCCCGGCCGGCTGCTGACCGAACCGAAGGCCTACCTCCACGACGGCGCGATGGTCATCGACGGCGGCGTGGGAGCGGTCAGGGACCCGGTCGGCTTCTCGAAGGACGTCTACACGGGAGTGTCCAACACCTGGGACGAGTTCCAGAAGGACCCGGTCCGCATGCTCGGTTACATGGCCCCGAGCCTGGCCGGGGGAGCGGCCTCAAAGGGAGTGGGGAGCCTGGCGCGTCACATGGACGGCCGTAACGCCCTCGGCAGCCCGACCGGCCTCGGTACGGCCGGTGCCCACCTCGACGCGAGCGACCCCGGTTCCCACAGTGATGGCCACGCCACGCAGAACAACCCCACCGACCCGGTCGACCTGGCCACCGGCAAGATGTACTTGCCGCAGACGGACGTGATCCTTCCCGGGACATTTCCGCTGGTGTTCAAACGCCGCGCCGAGTCCGGTTACCGCGCCGGCCGCTGGTTCGGCCCTTCCTGGTCGTGCACCGTGGACCAGCGGCTGGAGATCGAAGCCGACCGCATCGTCTTCGTCCACGAGGACGGTTTGATCCTGGCCTACTCCCACCCGGCCGTCGGCGGTTCGACTCTGCCGACGGAAGGGCCGCGCTGGGAACTCCGGTCCGAGCCCGAGGGCTACACGATCACGGATTCTGCCGTCGGCCGTACCTGGCACTTCACGCAACAGGCGGACGACCATGCCCTGCTGAAGCAGATCACCGACCGCAACGGCAACCGGATCACGTTCGAGCACGAGGCGGACGGCACACCCACGGCCATCTCCCACAGCGGCGGCTACCGGATTCGTATCACCACGGAGGTGGACAGGATCACTGCCCTGCACCTTGTCGGTGCTTCACCCGGCGGGGGCGACCAAGAACTGATCCGGTACGGCTACTCTGCGGCAGGCGATCTCACAGAGGTGGTGAATTCGTCCGGCCTGCCACTCCGGTTCACGTATGACGACGCGGGTCGCATCACGTCATGGACCGACACCAATGATCGTGCCTACACGTACGAGTACGACGACCACGACCGCTGTATCGCCGAGGGCGGCGCCGAAGGCCACATGGGCCTGCGCATCGACTACGCCGGCCGGAACCCCGAGACGGGCCTTCGCACCACCACCGCCACCACGGACACCGGACACGTCTACCAGTACTTCGTCAACGAACTGTGCCAGGTGGTCGCCGAGGTCGACCCGGTGGGCGCGGTGACCCGCTTCGACCGGGACCGCCACAACCGTCTGCTCTCCCGGACGGACCCGCTCGGCCACACCACCCGCTTCACTTATGACGAGGCTGGCAACCTCACCTCGGTCGTACGCCCCGACGGCCGCGAATCCCAAGCCGACTACAACGCCCTCCACCTCCCCACGACGGTCAGGCGCCCGAACGGCACCGTCGCCCACCAGACCTATGACACCCGCGGCAACAGAACATCTCTCACAGCGCCGACGGGGCACACCACCCACTTCGAACACGACGAGCGGGGCCACCTGGCTGCCGTAGTGGACCCTCTCGGCCACACGACCACGGTCCACTGCGACAATGCAGGCCTTCCCATGTCCATCACGGGCCCTCTTGGCGCGACGACGTTCTACGAACGCGACGCTTTCGGACGCCTCGTCACGATCACGGACCCCACAGGAGCAGCGCTCCGCCTGGAGTGGACGGTGGAGGGCCGCCTGGCCCGCCGTACCGCCGACGACGGTACGACCGAGTCCTGGACCTACGACGGCGAGGGCAACTGCACTACCCACACCGATCAACTGGGCGGCACCACACACTTCGAATACACGCACTTCGACCTGCTGACAGCTCGCACAGGCCCGGACGGGGTGCGCTACGAGTTCGAGCACAACACAGAGCTGAACCTCACCAAGGTCACCAACCCACAGGGCCTGACCTGGAACTACACATACGACCCAGCCGGCCGCCTGACCAGGGAAATCGACTTCGACGACCGTGCCCTCACGTACACGTACGACGCGGCAGGCCGCCTGACCTCCCGCAGAGACGCGCTGGGCCGCACCCTTTCCTACGAGCGCAACGTGCTGGGCCAGGTGACTGCCAAGCACACGCCCGACGGAGTCACCACCTACAAGTACGACAAGACCGACAAGCTGACTGAGGCCACCGGCCCCGATGGTACGACCCTGACGATCGACCGGAACCCGCACGGCCGAGTCCTCTCCGAAACGGTCAACAACCGCACTCTTACCCACACCTACGACGATCTCGGCCGCCGCACGGCCCGCACCACCCCTACCGGAGCGACCACCACTTGGACCTACGACGCGACGGGTCGCCGCACCGGCATGACGGCCTCGGGCCGCACCATCGACTTCACCTACGATCAGGCAGGTCGAGAACTGAGCCGGCGCATACGCGAGATGGTCACCCTGAACCACACCTTCGATCCGCTGGGCCGCCTGACAACCCAGTCGGTGACGAGTGCAGACGGCCGCTCGGTACAGCACCGCGCATTCGCCTATCGCGCGGACGGCAACCTGATCGGCATCGACGACCAGCTCTCCGGCCCGCGCCGATTTGATCTGGACTCGACAGGCCGGGTGACGGCCGTACACGCCGCGAACTGGACGGAACACTACGCCTACGACGAAACAGGCAACCAGACGCAGGCCGACTGGCCGACGTCCCATCCCGGCCAGGACGCGACAGGCGACCGCACCTACACAGGCACCCGCCTCACCCGGGCCGGCCGCGTCCGCTACGAACACGACGCCCTGGGCCGCACCACCCTCCGCCAGAAACCCCGCCTCTCCCGCAAGCCGGACACCTGGTACTACACCTGGGACGCGGAAGACCGCCTGACCGCGGTGACCACTCCCGACGGCGCCCGCTGGCGCTACACGTATGACCCTCTGGGTCGCAGAACGGCCAAACTTCGCCTGGCCGAAGACGGCGAGACGGTTCTCGAGCAGGTTTTCTTCACCTGGGACGGCACAACCCTCTGCGAACAGACGACGAGGGCCCCGACCCTCCCGAACCCGGTCACCCTGACTTGGAACCACCGGGGCCTTCATCCCATCACCCAGTCGGAACGCATCACCGCAGCGGACGTCCCTGAACAGGAAATCGACTCCCGCTTCTTCGCCATTGTCACCGACCTGGTCGGCACCCCCACCGAACTCATCGACGACCAGGGCGACATAGCTTGGCGCACTCGCAGCACCATGTGGGGCACAACAACCTGGCCAACGTCCAGCACGACTTACACCCCTCTACGTTTCCCTGGTCAGTACTACGACCCGGAAACAGGGCTGCATTACAACTACTTCCGACACTACGATCCGGAAACGGCGCGGTACTTGACGCCGGATCCGCTTGGGCTGTCTCCTGCAGCAAATCCACAGACTTTCGTCCGTAACCCGCATAGGTGGCGTGATCCACTGGGACTGGCGCCAGAGACGTGTCCGGCGGCCGAGTGGCGTAACGGGGCTGAAGGTCCTCATAACGCTGCGAATGGTGAGCGCCTTCGCGAACAACTTGGTGATGAGGCCGGACCGGTCGGATCTGTTCAGGGAATTGACGACATCATGCGAAATCCCGACGTGCTCAGCGGAGGTGTAACACCGGACCAGGTTCGAGGTGCCCTGGTGAACACACCTGGCTGGAGGGAGGGACGTCTGGGGCAAGGCGATCACGCGGGCCAGGGTTGGGTCCTACGCGAATATAACGAACGAGGTCACCCGACGGGCCGTATGCTCCGGTGGCACCCCGGTGGCGGGCACCATGGCGACGGAGCGTATTGGCGTGTTTTGGACTGGGAAGGCGTTGTCGGCGGCGATGAGGAAGGGATCATCAGATGACAGTGGAAAGGGTTTCACACCAGCTGCGGCGCTCGCTGGTGCACCTGTCGTGGGAAGCAGAAAAACAGGTCGAGTACATCAACCGGTTGTCTGTTGGTCCGGATGAACTCGCGCTCGAATTTGACGATGCCTTTCGTGTCGCTTCTGGCATGGTTAGTGAAGGGTCGCTGCCGGCACCCCTGGGGAACCTCCTGGCGCCGATGGACGAGCTCTTGAGTGAAATGACTCGCTCGACTCAGGATGAATGGAGCATCGACGCGCTAAGCCTTTCGTTGGCGTGGCAACGCCTGCGAATGCTTGCTGTAGAGGTCTTGCGCTACCTCGAGGAAGAAAATGATTTGGGGAGCGAGGTGAAATGAAAGATCGATGGCGGGATGGGTTAAGGGCCCTGAGTAGGTTTAGTGAGATCGAGTGGTTCGGGATTTCGGCGGAGTCAAATTCTGTCTACGGCTATCTTCAGGTGCCACGCATGAAATGGCGCTTAAAGGATCGTAGCGAGCATACGGCGCGGCTCATCGAAGGTGTGGTGAAAGACGCTCCTACACGGGTCGAATGGACACTCGACAGGACAAGAAGGAACTGGGTTCTACTACCCAGTAGGATCATTCTTGAAGCTCAAGGACTCGAGGGCCCTGCGTACTCGGATGTGATCCATCGAATTGCGGCGGACGAGCAAGACTTCTGCCAGAAGGCTCTCTCGGATTTCGACGAAATTGTTACTTGCTTGCAGGAGGTTGTGATGCCGGAAACTCGACCTGGGGGTGCGGAGGGAACTTCTCACGACGCCTAACGCACGCCTTCCGGACCTCTGATTATTGCACTGTGCCCGGGGCTCCGCTTCATGCGCCCGAAGGCATCTTGAAAGTGTCGGGTAGATTGGCGTTGTTCTCACAGCCGAGAGCCTTGATCAGAGCTAGACCGGCGGAGTACGTGATCGCGAGATTGTTCCTCCGGAGCTCTGCGGGCGAACCGTCTGGCTCGTAACGGTTGCTTGTCTCCAGACGCAGTATCGGCGCCTTTTGACTGCCCTCCGCTTCGAATCGCGGGCTGGCACATTTCAGGTACACGACAGCTTTCCGGCTGCTAGCGAGTGCCAGTTCACCCATCTTGTAGGGCGTGAAAGTGGAAGCTACCGCACCACTGTCCGGGACGCCCGGCGCAAACGAGGACGTGATGGTCACGTCGCTGAGGTCCTTCGTGGAGCGGTAGATCCAGCAGAGCCCGACCTCCTTGCTCTCAGCGACCCCGTTCGTCTGATACTCGGAAGCAATTTTTTCCGCTGCCCCGGCGGCACCGTCGTGGGCCGCTGATGTCTGGTAGGAGTCAGTGCCCAGAAGACCGGCTGTGGCCCTCGTCCCCGACTTATCCAGAAAACCTAGGCAATCGCTCTGTACCGTCGGTGCAGGGGTTGCTTCCTCTTTCGTGCCGTCGGACTGGCACGCAGTAGCGCAGAATATGACCGTCAATGCTGTAGCAGTCCATGTCGCAGTGGCGCGCGAAGACATGCGTGACCTTTCCATCAGTCCCCGGTTTCCGGGCGAACGCCCTGCTGGTTCTCGCGATCGGTTCCCTTTCCGTAACCGGAGGTCAGATCGGTTTCCAGATCCTGTGCGAAGTTGCTTTCATCAGGGTTGATCCCCTGGCGTTCCAAGAACTGGGTCATGGGGTAGCCCGCGTTGAACTCGCCCGCCTTGAAGATTTCACGGCGTTGCTCCTGAATGTCGTCCCCACTGTCCTGCTGTTTGGACTCGGCCCAGTCGCCGATGGCGTCTCCGAGCACCTGCTCAAGGAGTGCCTGGCCATGCTCCATGCCCAGCGGGACCAGAGTGCCGGCGACGCCGGCTGCTGCCACCGGAGGAAGGAATGCGGCGCCGGTGGCGATGCCCACCCCGACCCCGAGTTCCATCCACGCACTGCGCTTCTCCAGCGCCTCGTTGTATTCCTTGTCAGCCTTCAGCCCTTCGGCCTCCGCCTGGTCGGCCCGGGACTGGTCCAGCATGCCCTGTACCTCTGCACCGGTCCGCAGGGCCTCACGAACGCCAGGCTCGTTGATGTTTCCGTCGGAGCCGACCTGGTTCTCCATGGTCACGGTCGTGTAGACGCGCTCGGCGACGGCCACTTCGGAGTAGGCGTCCGGGTGCTGCCCCAGGGAACTGAGGAATTGACGAGTACCGTCCATCCCGAACTCTGCGTGCCCATGAGCATTGTCCTTGGGCGCGAACATGCTGTCCGACCTGTTCTCGTTCAAGGCCCAGTTGATGTCGTCGATGTAACCTGCCGTCATACGGCCGATACTCCCCGACAGCGCCTCCTGTTGCTTGAGCAGTCCAGGGTCGCCGTACGTTTCCACGACTTTCGCCATGATCTTGGCACCCTCATCCGTGCGTGCAAGGGTGGGCGTGGAATCGTCATATGCGTGACCGAGCGTGGCAGACTCCAGCGCATGCCCGAGGCTCTCGTAGCCGTATTTGTCGGTATTCCCGTCCTTCGTGCTGTCGTCCGGCCAGTCGCGGTCCTCGGTGAAATACTTGAACGCGTCGACATTCTTGTGGTCGTTCGGGTTGTCGGGTGTGAGGTCGAGCTTGCTGTTCAGGAATTCGGCCGAGGCCTTCGGGTTATGTCCGAGCGCTTCCATGAAACCTGCCATGGGATCCCGGCCAAGGCCCTTGTCGTCCCAATTGAATCTCGGTATCCTGCCCAGGTTCGGCGAGTTCCACACCTGGTCAGGCTTCACTGCTCCCTCGCGGGACAAGCGTCTCTCTGCAGCGAATATCTGGTTCCCGTACTCCTTGAGGAACTGTGTCTCATAATTTCCGTGACGCATCAGGTTGCTCATGATCTGGAAACCGTAGGCAGACGTACCGCGGGTGCGCACGAGATCATCGCCGTACGTGACCATGTCCGACTTCCATTTGCTCATCGCAGGACTGTCGGAATGCGACGCGTTGGCGAGAGTGAGGCCCCAGTTCTCTTGGAGTTTCTTGATCGAGTCCGCATGGTCCAAACCCAGCCGGGAACCGTCGCTCGGATCGCCCATGTCTGCCCAGTAGTTGAGGACACCCTTCGCTCCGACCTCGGCCGCGAAGCGCTCTGCGAAGTGTTGATCGCCCTTGTTGCCCTCGAGGTACTTGTTGAGGCGGTCGATCTCCTTCGCCGTGGCGTCGTCGCCCTTCGCGACGATCTTCGCGGCGGCCTTCGCGTCCTCGGCGTCCTGGGCCTTTCCGGCCTGCTTGAGGGAGTCGTAGTCGGTGCCGGAGAAGTTGTTCTTGTCCTTCCCCACCAAGGTGCGCAGCGCACGCGAGGCCACTTCGTCCGCGTCGTTGGCCTTCTGGACGGCCGCCTTGATGTCGGAACGGACCCGTTCGAAGTCCGCCTCCTTCGGCTCGGGACCGTCGTAGTCCTTCGAGCGGCGGTCCGGGTGGATCAGGTAGCTGACTGTTCCGTCGGAGTCGATGCGGATGCCCTGGTCAGGGGCTGCCTTGACGACCGCCTCGAGTTTCTCCTTGGCAGCCTTGAATTCCGAGTGCGCGTCACGAAGGATGTTCCGGATGCTCTCTGCCTCAGTGGCGGCGTCCCCGAACTCCTTTGCGGTCTTCCTCACGAAAGGCAGGGTGATCCCGGCGTTCTCGCCCTTCCAGTCCGCTTTCTCGGCCTTCTTCAGGAGGCCTTTGCTCGCCTGCTCATCCAGTTTCTTGAGCTTGGTGACCGTGTCCGTCCAGTCGTCGACCGCGTTCTTCAGGCCGCCCAGGCGAGCGTCGAGCAGGTCGTTGAAAGTGACCATGGGTATGAGCCTTACTTGAAGTGCTTGTCGAGTTTCTCGACGGACAGGTTGGTGGCGAGCAGTTCCTCCCGCTTGGCGTGTGTCGCGTTGGTGTCCTCGAGGTGGTTGTGGATGTGAGCACAAGCACTTAGGAGCGCCTCCGCTTGCGACCGCCAGGTGTCCCAGGCGGTCCACAGCGCCGACCCGGTCTTGAAGCCGTCGTCGTCCAGGCTGGTCGACGCGGTGTCGGTCGTGGCACCTGCATGGAAGGCGCCCGTTTCGAAGGCGTGGAACAGCTCCTGAGCCTCGTTCCCGACCGCCTTGAGGTCGGGAGACGTCACGGTGTAGTCGCTGCCACCGCCGCCTCCGCCACCTGACGTCGGCAGCTGGTTCAGTTGCATGCTGCTGTGCTGGCGCGCGGTGGCCGCGCTGCGCACCTGGCCCCACATCTCATCGAATGACACGGCGGTCCTCTTCTGGCGTCACTGACGACTGACTCGTTGGCATACCGGGAGCCCGGTCCATGCCTCAGCCCTGCTGCTGCCCCGGGCCCGGTGTCCCGTGGGGCGGGTACTGCTGCGGAGGGGCGTAAGCGGACGGGGGCGGGGACACCGGCATCGCCGACTGCTCGGCGCGCCGGCGCCGGGTGCGAAGTACGACGAAGGTGATCGCGGCACCCAGGACCACGGCCGCCGCGACGCCCAGAGCGATCCACAGCGCCGTGTCGCTGTCGTCCTCCGAAACGGACCCCGCCGTCCGGGACGCGTCCGGCGCGGGGTTCTCCGCGGCGGCTTCACCGGAGGCGGACGCGGACGCCCCCGGAGACGGGGGCCGGGAGGCCGCCGCCGAGGCGAGGTCGGGGAGAGGGTACTCGTCGGCCGGGCCGGGGTCGCCGGGGTTCTGCAGCGCGACCCGGGGGCGGACGATGCCGTAACCGAAGGACTCGTTGTGAGTCCACTTCTCCTCGTTGCCCTGCATCGTGTTGATCAGGACCCGCAGAACCTGGTTGTTGGTCCAGGTCGGGTGCTTCGACCAGATGAGAGCGGCGGACGCCGAGGCGATGGCCGTGGCGTCACTGGTTCCGCTGGTCCGGCACGCCCCGGTTCCACCGGAGCATGCGTGAACCATGTCCTCGCCGGGAGCGGTGACATCGATCTCCGGACCCCACTCCGAGAAGGTGCTGCGCTTGACCTTCTCATTGATCGATCCGACGGCCACGACACCTGGTGTGGATGCGGGATAGACGGGGCGGTTGGCTCCGTCACCCTCGTTGCCGGCGGACGCGAAGATCAGTTTTCCCTTGCCGACGGCGTACTTCACGGCCGCATCCATCTCCGGAGTGCCGGCGGTGCCCTTTGCGCCTGCCTGTCCCATCGAGATGTTGATGACTCTGGCGTCCGTGTCCGCTGCGAACAGGATGGCCTTGGTCATGTCCCGAGCAGCGCTGTGACTCGCATTGAAGTCCCAACCCTCGATCTTCTCGGGCATCCGGATGGGCAGGATCTTCGCACCCGGAGCCAGGCCCTGGGCACCGCTCTCGTCTCCCTGCGTCGCCGAGCCTGCGATGAGCGCGGCCATGCCGGTGCCGTGGCCCTCGTGGTCGGTGCGCTCGTCGCCCGACTGACTCGAGTAGTCCTTGCCCTTCAGGACTCGCCCCTTGAGACCGGGCAGCGAATCGTCGACTCCCGTGTCGATGACCGCAACCGTGATGCCGCGACCGGTGCTCACCTTCCACATCTCATCGGCGTGCATCGCGTCAAGATGCCATTGGAGATCACGAACCGATTCAGCATGCGCTGGAGTGGCGGCGACGCCGACCAGCAACAGGCCGAGGGCAGCCGAGAGCACTGTGGCAGGGCGCATGTTCCGTCTACTGCTGGTACGCATGACTTTCCTGAGGTTGGCCGGGGTGGGGGGATCACTCCACGACAGGCGGCAACGGGCGGCGCCCGCGCTGCCAGGTCTCTTCGTCCTCGGAGAGATAGTCGGGGCGGTCGGGTACACGTTGATCCCGCTGTCGCGATCGTGTGTCGCCTGCGCGGGGAACGACTCCCGTCGGTCGGCCCTGCACCGCCGCACGGGGCGACTGGGAAGAGCCTGCCGGGCGCGGCAGCCCCGTCCCTCCCGGAGTCATGGGACGACCCATGGGAAGACGACCGTTTTGGGACGCTACGCCACCGGCCATACCACCTGTTTGGGAAGCGAGGCGACGGCCCCCGACCATGCCGTTCTGGCCACTGCCGCTCGGACCACCGGGAAGACCGGGAGTGAGGCCGCGGACCATGGGGGCACGGCCTTGGGGGCTCTGCCCGCCGATGACCGTTCCGCGGGGGATACCTCCGGAAGGACGCCCGGTCGTCGGGGTGATGGGCTTCCCTCCCACGATTCCGCTGTCGCGTGGCGGTGGGACTCGGAGACCTCCTGCGCCCGGACCCTGTGAGGGGGGAAGCGGTGAACGGGGGACCGGTGGCATCCGGCTACTCGTCGGGTTGTTCGTCCCACCACCGCCGTGCTGCAGGACCGGAGGAATGGTGGCGGGCTGCCCGGACGGCGTCTCGGGGCGAGGGGGCGGTGTGTTCGGCCCGGGCTGTGGAGCCGGGGCCGGCCGGTCCGGCAGGGTCGTCAGCCCATCGATGTCCATGCTGACGGGACGACGGTTCTCGGCGGACGTGCTGCCGGGGCCGGGCACGTCCTCTTCCGAGGGCCCTCTGTACGGGTGTGGCTGAACCTCGACTCGAGGGCCGCTGTCCTGGCTGCCCTGGACCATCACAGGTGTGCTCGATCCGGCTCCGGCACGTGAGCCGCCGTGAGGTGCGACGGACACGTACTCGGTCTCGCCGGGTTTCCAGTAGGTGTCGCCCAAGTGAGCACCCGGCGGCGAAAACGTAGGCGGCTCCACACTGTTCACCTGCTGCGCGGAGTACTCATACGTCTGCGCCAGCTTCCGCAGCTGCTGGACGGCCTCGCCCCGGGCCGCCTCCATGCGCTGGTGCGCCGACGTCGCGTCGGCCTGGGCGGTCTGGGCCAGCTTGCGGGCGTCGGGGTCGTTGCGGGCGCCCGGGTCCTGAGCGGCCGCCAGCGTCTTCTTCGCCGCTGCCAGGTCGGCCTTGGCCTGTGTCGTCTCGGACGTGTCCGGCAGCGCTGCCTTGGCCTCGACGACCGCCTGGGCCACCGTGGCCATCCAACGCGAGGCGACCTCGGCGTACTGGCCGAGCCGGAGCGTGGAACTCGCCGCCTGGCCGGCCCAGTCGCGGAAGGTGTCGCCGGCCTCCCCCTGCCATTCGAGGCCCTTGGTGTGTTTCATCAGGTCGTCGCCGATCTTGGTGATCGTCGAGGCGGCCTTGGTGAGCTTGGTCGCGAGGTGCGAGGCGCTCTCCGGGCTGGCCGAGTCGAGGAGGGAGGCGAGCTGCTCGTGGGTCATGGACTCGAAGTTGGTACGGGCAAGCCTGGGCTGCCGCGGTCCGGGATGCTCACCCATCACAGCCCCTCATCGCTCGACGTGTCCGTCGTCGGCGGCCCGCCGCGTCGTTCGGCATACGGATCACGCCCCGCCACGTAGTACTTCTCCGCCTCGGCGTTGACCGCCCGCATCCGTGCCCGGATGTCGCCGTCGAGGTTCTCGTAGCCGACCCGCGATGCCTGCACCGCCAGTCCCATGCCCTCGATCTGCGCGCTGAGCGCCTTGGACAGCTTCTCCAGCTCGTCGTGGACGACGGCGTACGAGTCGTAGAGGAACTGTGCCTCTTTGAACTCCGCCGAGCCCAGGTGCGAGCGTGTCAGCTTGTCCTGGCCGACCTTGCCCGGTGCTGCCTCGGACCTGTCGAGCTCCAGCAGCAATTCGTCGACACGCTTCTTGAAGCCCGTCATGGCGTCGTGCTGGATGTCCAGCGCCATCGCCGGATTCACGTGGGACAGGTTGTCGAACGACCTCCCCGTGTCCGGTGCGTCGCCCCCGTTCGAACCCACCTCAACCGCCTCCCCGTTCACACCAGTTGTGTCACGTCGTGTCACGCCGAGTCACCACTCGAACGATCACTTTAATGCCGCTGCGGAAGCAGGCCCACCTGAATCAGCGGCGTACCGCGCTTGCGTGACACGAACACGCCACGCCCCGGCGGCATGGGCCGCCCCCGGACGTTGCCGAGGATGTCGCCCTCGCTGGGGTCGCCCGAGAGGATCACCCCCTGTGCGCCCAGCTCTTTCAGACGCTGCAGGAACGACTCGTACATCGCCCGGGACGCGCCCGCCGAGCTGCGCGCGACGATGAACTTCACGCCCACGTCGCGGGCGAACGGCAGGTGCTCCACGAGCTGCGCCAGCGGGTTGCCGGACCCCGCCGCGACCAGTTCGTAGTCGTCGACGACGACGAACAGCTGCGGGCCGCTCCACCAGCTGCGGTCCCGCAACTGCTGCGGGGTGATGTCCGGCTTGGGAGCGCGCATCTCCATGAACCGGTTGACGGCGTCCATGTGGACCTGCATCGCCGACGCCATGGGGGCGTACTCCAGCAGGTGCTCCTCCGACACCGCCTCCAGCATGGTGCGCCGGTAGTCGCCGACGACGATCCGGGCCTCGGCGGGGGTGTAGCGTTCCGCGATCTGCTTGGCGATCAGCCGGAGCAGGTTCGTCTTCCCGGACTCGCTGTCGCCGAAGACCAGCAGGAACGGGTCGGTGTCCAGGTCGACGAAGACCGGCTCCAGGTTCGCCTCGTCGATACCGATGGCGATGCCGTGCTGGGGGAACTCGAAACCCTTGGGCAACTGGTCGGCCGGGAGCTTGCGCGGCAGCAGCCGCACCTTGGGCGCTGGCGGTCCGGCCCAGTTGTCCTTGACCGCCCGCACCAGCTGCGCCGTGGCCTCCGAGAGGCTCTCGACGTCCGGGACCGAGTCGATCCGCGGCAGCGCGGTCATGAAGTGCAGCTTCTGCGGCACCTGCCCCCGGCCTGGTACCCCCGTCGGCACGTTCAGCGCGACCTTGCGGTCGAACTCCGAGTCCATGGCGTCGCCCAGCCGCAGTTCGAGGCGGCCGAGGATCTGGTCCTTCAGAGCCGCACGCACTTCCATGTAGCGCGACGCGGAGAGCACCACGTGGACGCCGTAGCCTAGTCCGCGGCCGGCGATGTCGTGGACGACCCCCTCCAGTCCCTCGTAGTCGCTCCGGAAGTTGCCCCATCCGTCGACGACCAGGAAGACGTCGCCCCACTGCTCACCGGGCAGCTCGCCCGCCGCGCGGCGCCGGCGGTAGGTGGTCACCGAGTCGATGCCGTGCGTCCGGAAGAACTGCTCGCGGCGGTTGAGGATGCCGGCCACCTCCGCGACCGTACGACGCACCCGCTCGGGATCCAGGCGGGACGCCACACCTCCCACATGCGGCAGGTCGCTCATCGACGCGAGCCCTCCGCCACCGAAGTCCAGGCAGTAGAACTGCACCTCGTACGGCGAGTGGGTGAGCGTGAACGACGCGATCAGCGCCCGCAACAGCGTCGACTTGCCCGACTGGGGGCCACCCACCACCAGCATGTGTCCCGCGGCCGCCGAGAAGTCCTGGTACAGGACCTCCCGCTTCTGCTCGAAAGGCTTGTCGATCAGGCCGAGCGGCACCGTCAGCCCGCCCAGCCGCGTGTACTCCGGCGCGTGCACCCCGCGCTCGGGCGTGACCGCCAACGCGGGCAGCAACTGGTCCATGGTGGGTGCCTCGTCCAAGGGCGGAAGCCATACCTGGTGCGCTGCCACACCCTGCCCCTCCAGACGCTGCACGATGACGTCCAAAACGGTGTCCGCCAGGGCGTCGTCATCCTGTCGTCGCGCGGCGTCACGTACGGCCCGCTCCGGGTCGGGTGCGGCGTAGGTCACCGGCACGGGAACCGCGGTGAACAGGGCCGGCCTGCGCTCGATGGGCACCGGGCTCGCGGAGGTGTCCGGCCCGCCCCCGCGGTAGGGCCCCGACACGTAGGCGGCCTTGAACCGGACCATCTCGTCCGTACCGAACTTCAGGTAGCCCGAACCGGGCACGGACGGCAGGTGGTACGCGTCCGGGACCCCCAGGGCCGCACGTGACTCGGCCGCCGAGAAGGTGCGCAGACCGACCCGGTACGACAGGTAGGTGTCGAGACCGCGCAGACGCCCCTCCTCGAGTCGCTGCGAGGCGAGCAGCAGGTGCACACCCAGGGAGCGGCCGATCCGGCCGATCTGGATGAACATGTCGATGAAGTCCGGCTTGGCGGTGAGAAGTTCGCTGAACTCGTCGATCACGAGCACGAGAGACGCCAGCGGCTCCAGCGGTGCGCCCGCGGCCCGGGCCTTCTCGTAGTCGTGGAGGTTGGCGTAGTTGCCGGCCGAGCGCAGCAGCTCCTGGCGGCGCTGCAGCTCTCCGCGGACCGCATCACCCATACGGTCGACCAGGGTCAGGTCGTCGGCGAGATTGGTGATCACCGCGGCGACGTGCGGCATCTGCGACATACCGGCGAAGGTCGCGCCGCCCTTGAAGTCCGCCAGCACGAAGTTCAGCGTCTCGGAGGAGTGGGTGACGGCCAGACCCAGCACCAGGGTGCGCAGCAGCTCGGACTTGCCGGAGCCCGTCGCGCCCACGCACAGCCCGTGCGGGCCCATGCCGTCCTGTGCGGCCTCCTTGAGGTCCAGCATCACCGGCCTGCCGTCCTCGCCGACGCCGATCGGCACGCGCAGCCGCTCCGGCGTGGACCGGGGGCGCCAGGTGCGTCGTACGTCCACCGAGGCGGCGTCGTCCAGCCCGAGCAACTCGGTGAAGTCCAGGTTGGCCAGGAGCGGCTCGTCGTCGTCACCCCCGCCCATGTGCAGTGGCGCGAGCTGCCTGGCCAGCGCCTCCGCGGCGGGCAGCGGCATGGTGTCGGGCACACCCTCGTAGGCGACACCGCCGCCGGAGTCCAGCCACAGCCGATCCGGACGTACGACGACCGAGAGATCCCCCCTCGGCTGGTCGAGCTCACCGGCGACCACCTCGACGATCGTGACGCCCTGCAGGCCCTCCGCGGAGGCGAAGGCCGACGTCGGCGGCACCATGCCGCCGTCCAGCACCACGAGGATGTGGGGCTGGTCGAAGAGTGGCCGGCCGTCACGGCTGAAACGCGGACGTCCGTCGAGGTGGGCGGCCAGCAGCGGTTCCAACTCGCCGAGGTCGTCACCGAACAGGCGTCGGCTGCCGGCACCGTCCAGCTGCCCGGCCGCCTGACAGTGCGGCAGCCACTTGGTCCAGTCCCAGCGGCTCACCGCTCCGGACGCGGTGACCACGGCGACGACCAGGTCGTCGGGGGAGTGCAGGGTGGCGGCCTGGGCCACCAGCGCACGGGCCGTGGACCGGGACTGCTCCGCGTCGCCGGACACTGTCACGTGGTAGAAGGCACGCAGCGACACCGCCACCGGCAGGGCGTCCAACTGACCGTGCACGGCGAGGAAACGCTGCATGGCGCCCGCACACAGCGGTTCCAGCTCGTCCACCGGTGCGGTGTCCGGCGCGACGAGGGGCGTCGACAGCTGCTGCGGCCCGAGACCGAGGCGGACCTGCCCGAAGTCGCCGTCGCCGACCCGCCTTTCCCACACCCGGCTGCCCTCGGCGGCCACGGCCCACAACTGGTCGGGTGCTGGGTGCAGATACAACTGCGCGTCACGCTGCCGCAGCGCCGTCCGGCGGATCCGGCGCCTGGTCTGCGCGAGATAGCGAAGGTAGTCGCGGCGCACATCGGCCATCTGCCCTTGCGTGCCCCGGCGATAGCGGATGATCTGCGCGATCACCATCGCGGCCGTCGACATCAGCATGACCACGCCCATGATCCGCATAAAGGGATGAGCGTTGGGCGACGCGAAGTAGAACACCACCGACGAGCCCATGCCGAGCGTCGGCAGCACCTGCATCAGCACGCCCTCCTGCTGCCCGCGCGGCAGTTCGGGCGGAGTTTCCAGGAGCAACTCGTCCGAGGGCACGTCGGGCGGCAGCGTACGAGGCGGGCGCTTGATGACGATCTGGCTCACCGAAGCTTCAATCCCCCCATGCGGAGCGGCCAATTCCCACCGGCGCCCCCGTGGCACCGGCCGTTCTCCGCTGCTCGGGGATCCTACGCGTCGTGACGGAGGGTGCCTGTCGGTAGGGTGACCGACGCAGTGCACATCAGCGAAACAGGGGGTCAGTGAAGGTGAGTTCCACCACGGCAACGGGTTTCTGCCGAGTCACCGTCGTGGCGCCCGACGCCCGGATCGACGTGGCACTTCCGGTGGACCTGCCCGTGGCCGACCTCTATCCCGAGATCCTGCGCCTGGCCGAGCAGAGCCAGTCCGCCGGTACGCCAACCGGTTACCACCTTGTGCGCAGGGACGGTCGCGTCATCGACGGCGCGCGCACGCTCGCCGAAGAGAGGGTCCTCGACGGAGAAGTACTGAGTCTGCGCCCCTTCGCCGAGTCACTCCCGCCGGCCGTCTACGACGACGTGTCCGACGCCGTCGCCTCCGCTGTCGTGCGCGACCGTCACCTTTGGAGCGACGACCTGCTGCGAGCGGCCGGCCTCGTCGGCGGCGCACTGCTGGCACTGATGATCGGCTTCGTCCTCTGGTACGCCGACCCTGTGCGCCACGACATGCACGGCTTGCCCGGCATCGTCGCCGGCGGGCTCGGCGCGCTGCTCACCGCGTTCGCCGGTATACGGGTGCGCGTGTACGCGGACCGTGCCTCGGCGACCGCGCTCGGGTTGCCTGCTCTGGCGCTGCTGCTGATCGCCGGATCAGGGATCGTGGGCCCGGACGCCGGGCAAGGGCCGGGGAAACTGCAGTTCCTGCTCGGCTGCGTGACCGTGCTGGTGGCCTCGGTGGCCCTGGTGGCGCTGGCCCCCGGCTCGGACGCCCCGTTCGTGGCGGCCACGTTCCTCGCGGCCGTCGGGTCCCTCGCGACCTTCCTTGCCATCGTCGCGGACGCGACCGCGACCGAGAGCGCCGCCGTGTGCGGCCCCTGCGCGATCGGTCTGGTCGCTTTTCTGCCGGGAATGTCGGCGCGGTTCGCCCGCCTGCCCATCGGTTACGCGGCGCCGCGCTCCGCGGCCCAGGACACCTTCGATCCGGATCTCGCGCACGGTCCGGAGATCGAGCCGCTCGACGCCGAGCGCATCGCGGCCCAGGCGCGACGGGGACATGAATTGCTGCTGGGGCTGGTCGGGGGCACCGCCGCGGTCGTGGTCGGGGCCGGGGCCGTACTCGGCTTCTCGGACGATGCCTGGGCCCAGCTTCTGGCCTTGGCCGTCGGCCTGTCCATGCTGATCCGGGCGCGACTGTTCCGCTACACGTCCCAGGTGGCGTGTGTGCTGGTGGCGGGACTGGTGGCGATCGTCCTGCTGCTGCTCGGCCTCGCGCTGAACCCGCCCACGGCCGCGCTGACCGAGTTCGTCCTGCACGGTGACCGGGGAGATCTCGACCTGCGGACCATCTGGCTGACCGCGGCGATCGCGGCGGGCGCCGCTCTGGTGACCGCCATCGGGCTCGTCGTCCCACGCAAGGGTCTGTCCCCGTTCTGGGGCAGACTGCTCGACCTGACGGAGGGAGCCGTCCTGCTGACGCTGGTCCCCCTCTGCCTGGCGGCGCTGGGAGTGCTCACCGAGGTCCGCTCCATGACCGGCTGACAGGCTGGGCGGCTGACCGGCTGTGTGGCTGACCCGAGCGCGGGGAGGGCGGTACCGCCGGACTGGTACGCTGTGTGACGGCCGTATGTGTACGCGCCCCCGGAGCCCTGAGCCCTGCCTCAGCCCCGGAGGCCGCGCCCAGCGGATCCCCGCCTTCCGAGTTACGGAAGATCCCCCGAGACGTAGACCGGGGGCACTCGGTGGCCACACACAGACTAAGAGGAGTACGCGTGTCGCTCGACGCCGCAGTGAAGAAGCAGATCGTCTCCGAGTTCGGTACCAAGGAGGGCGACACCGGCTCCCCCGAGGTCCAGGTCGCGCTCCTGTCCCGTCGGATCTCCGACCTGACCGAGCACCTCAAGACCCACAAGCACGACCACCACTCCCGTCGTGGTCTGCTGATCCTGGTCGGCCAGCGCCGCCGGCTGCTGCAGTACCTCGCCAAGAAGGACATCCAGCGCTTCCGTGCGCTGGTCGAGCGCCTCGGCATCCGCCGCGGTGCGGCGGGCGCCAAGTAGGACGCCGTGAAGGGAGCGGTTCCCATTCGTTCGGGGGCCGCTCCCTTTGCTGTACGTGCGCGGTGTCGCCGTCCCTTTGTAGTGTGGTATCGGACACAACACCTACAGACACAGCACCTACAGACACAGCACGTACGACGTAGGACTCGACGAACGAAACGAGGAGAAGCGCGCTTCGCCGCCGCCGGTCCTCGGTAGTGGCCCCCGGGGGCAGAATCCCGGGTGCTTCGATCGAAGACCGGCCCGCATTGCACGGAGCGCTTCTCCGCGACCGTCCCCCCGCCACACGGGCGAGGCGGGACGAAAGACGACAAGTAACGGAGAAGACACTAGTGGAGAACGAGACCCACTACGCCGAAGCCGTGATCGACAACGGCGCCTTCGGCACCCGCACCATCCGCTTCGAGACGGGACGGCTGGCCAGGCAGGCCGCCGGTTCCGCCGTGGCGTACCTGGACGACGACACCATGGTGCTGTCGGCCACCAGCGCCTCCAAGAACCCCAAGGACCAGCTCGACTTCTTCCCGCTCACGGTGGACGTCGAGGAGCGGATGTACGCCGCCGGCAAGATCCCCGGCAGCTTCTTCCGTCGTGAGGGCCGCCCCTCCGAGGACGCCATCCTCACCTGCCGCCTGATCGACCGCCCCCTGCGCCCGTCCTTCAAGAAGGGCCTGCGCAACGAGATCCAGGTCGTCGCCACGATCATGGCCCTCAACCCCGACCACCTGTACGACGTCGTGGCGATCAACGCCGCCTCCGCGTCCACGCAGCTGGCCGGCCTGCCCTTCTCCGGCCCGATCGGCGGCGTCCGCGTCGCGCTGATCCGCGGCCAGTGGGTGGCCTTCCCGACGCACACCGAGCTCGAGGACGCCGTCTTCGACATGGTCGTCGCGGGCCGCGCCCTGGAGGACGGCGACGTCGCGATCATGATGGTCGAGGCCGAGGCCACCGAGAAGACCGTCAAGCTCGTCGAGGGCGGCGCCGAGGCCCCCACCGAGGAGGTCGTCGCCGCCGGTCTCGAGGCCGCGAAGCCCTTCATCAAGGTGCTGTGCCGCGCCCAGGCCGACCTCGCCGCGAAGGCCGCCAAGCCGACCGGCGAGTTCCCGGTCTTCCTGGACTACCAGGACGACGTCCTGGAGGCCCTCACCGGCGCCGTCAAGCCCGAGCTCTCCCAGGCGCTCACCATCGCCGGCAAGCAGGAGCGCGAGGCCGAGCTGGACCGCGTCAAGACGCTCGCCGCCGAGAAGCTCCTCCCGGAGTTCGAGGGCCGCGAGAAGGAGATCTCCGCCGCGTACCGCTCGCTGACCAAGTCCCTGGTCCGTGAGCGCGTCATCAAGGAGAAGAAGCGCATCGACGGCCGCGGTGTCACCGACATCCGCACCCTGGCCGCCGAGGTCGAGGCCATCCCGCGCGTGCACGGTTCCGCGCTGTTCGAGCGTGGCGAGACCCAGATCCTGGGCGTCACCACCCTCAACATGCTCCGCATGGAGCAGCAGCTGGACACCCTCTCCCCGGTGACCCGCAAGCGCTACATGCACAACTACAACTTCCCGCCGTACTCCGTCGGCGAGACCGGCCGCGTCGGCTCCCCGAAGCGCCGCGAGATCGGCCACGGCGCCCTCGCCGAGCGCGCCATCGTGCCGGTGCTGCCGACCCGCGAGGAGTTCCCCTACGCGATCCGCCAGGTGTCCGAGGCCCTCGGCTCCAACGGCTCGACGTCCATGGGCTCGGTCTGCGCCTCCACCATGTCGCTGCTGAACGCCGGTGTGCCGCTGAAGGCCCCCGTCGCCGGTATCGCCATGGGCCTGATCTCCCAGGAGATCAACGGCGAGACGCACTACGTCGCCCTCACCGACATCCTCGGTGCGGAGGACGCCTTCGGCGACATGGACTTCAAGGTCGCCGGCACCAAGGAGTTCGTGACCGCCCTCCAGCTCGACACCAAGCTGGACGGCATCCCCGCTTCCGTCCTGGCCGCCGCCCTCAAGCAGGCCCGTGACGCCCGCCTCCACATCCTCGACGTGATGATGGAAGCGATCGACACGCCGGACGAGATGTCCCCGAACGCGCCGCGGATCATCACCGTGAAGATCCCGGTCGACAAGATCGGCGAGGTCATCGGCCCCAAGGGCAAGATGATCAACCAGATCCAGGAGGACACGGGCGCCGACATCACGATCGAGGACGACGGCACCATCTACATCGGTGCCGCCGACGGCCCGGCCGCCGAGGCCGCCCGCGCCACGATCAACGGCATCGCCAACCCGACCATGCCCGAGGTCGGCGAGCGCTACCTGGGCACGGTCGTGAAGACGACCACCTTCGGCGCGTTCGTCTCCCTGCTGCCCGGCAAGGACGGTCTGCTGCACATCTCGCAGATCCGCAAGCTGGCCGGCGGCAAGCGCGTGGAGAACGTCGAGGACGTCCTCGGTGTGGGCCAGAAGGTCCAGGTCGAGATCGCCGAGATCGACTCGCGCGGCAAGCTCTCCCTGATCCCCGTGGTCGAGGGCGAAGAAGACGGCGAAGACAAGAAGGACGACGGCGACAAGTGACGCCCCGTGGCTCCCAGGCGACGGCCCGCACCTCCTCGGAGGCGCGGGCCGTCGCCCGTACCCAAACCCTGATCAAGGGCGAGCACGGCACCGGCACGGTCCGCCGGACCACCCTCCCGGGCGGCCTGCGGATCGTCACCGAGACCCTGCCCTCGGTCCGCTCGGCGACCTTCGGCATCTGGGCCCACGTCGGCTCCCGCGACGAGACCCCGGCCCTGAACGGCGCCACCCACTACCTGGAGCACCTGCTCTTCAAGGGCACCCGCAGGCGCAGCGCCCTGGACATCTCCGCCGCCCTCGACGCCGTCGGCGGCGAGATGAACGCGTTCACGGCGAAGGAGTACACGTGCTACTACGCACGCGTGCTCGACACCGACCTGCCGCTCGCCATCGACGTCGTGTGCGACATGCTGACCGGCTCCCTGATCCAGGAGGAGGACGTCGACGTCGAACGCGGCGCCATCCTCGAAGAGATCGCGATGACCGAGGACGACCCGGGCGACTGCGTGCACGACCTCTTCGCGCACACCATGTTCGGCGACAGCGCCCTCGGCCGCCCCGTCCTCGGCACGGTCGACACGGTCAACGCCCTCACCGCCGACCGCATCCGCCGCTTCTACAAGAAGCACTACGACCCCACCCACCTGGTGGTCGCCGCGGCCGGCAACGTCGACCACAACAAGGTCGTACGCCAGGTCCGCGCCGCCTTCGAGAAGGCCGGCGCCTTCCGGGAGCCGGTGGCCGCGCCCGTCGCCCCGCGCGACGGACGGCGCACCGTCCGGGCCGCCGGGCGCATGGAGCTGATCGGCCGCAGGACCGAGCAGGCCCACGTCATCCTGGGCATGCCGGGCCTGGCCCGCACCGACGACCGGCGCTGGGCGATGGGCGTGCTCAACACCGCCCTCGGCGGCGGCATGTCCTCGCGTCTGTTCCAGGAGGTCCGTGAGAAGCGCGGCCTCGCCTACAGCGTGTACTCGTACACCTCGGGCTTCGCCGACTGCGGCCTCTTCGGCGTCTACGCGGGCTGCCGGCCATCGCAGGTCCACGACGTGCTGAAGATCTGCCGCGACGAGCTGGACCACGTCGCCGAGCACGGCCTGACCGACGACGAGATCAGCCGCGCCGTCGGTCAGCTCCAGGGCTCCACGGTCCTCGGCCTGGAGGACACCGGCGCGCTGATGAACCGCATCGGCAAGAGCGAGCTGTGCTGGGGCGAGCAGATGTCCGTCGACGACATGCTGGCCCGGATAGCCTCGGTCACGCCGGACGACGTCCGCGCGGTCGCCCGCGATGTCCTGGGGCAGCGGCCCTCGCTGTCGGTCATCGGCCCGCTGAAGGACAAGCAGGCGTCCCGGCTGCACGACGCCGTCGCCTAACGATCCCCGGTAAGGAAGCAAGAGACATGAGCAAGCTGCGCGTGGCCGTCCTCGGTGCCAAGGGCCGGATCGGCTCCGAGGCGGTACGGGCGGTCGAGGCCGCCGAGGACATGGAGCTGGTCGCCGCCCTGGGCCGGGGCGACAGCCTGGACACGCTGGCCGACACCGGCGCCCAGGTCGCCGTCGAGCTGACCACCCCCGCCTCGGTGATGGACAACCTCGACTACTGCGTACGCCACGGCATCCACGCCGTCGTCGGCACCACCGGCTGGACCGACGAACGCCTCGCGCGGCTGAACTCCTGGCTCGACGCCTCCCCGGAGACGGGCGTGCTCATCGCGCCCAACTTCTCCATCGGCGCCGTGCTCACCATGAGGTTCGCGCAGCTCGCCGCCCCTTACTTCGAGTCCGTCGAGGTCGTCGAGCTGCACCACCCGAACAAGGTGGACGCCCCCAGCGGCACCGCCACCCGCACCGCCCAGCTGATCGCCGAGGCGCGGCAGAAGGCAGGCTCCGCTCCGGCGCCCGACGCCACTGCCACCGCCCTGGACGGTGCCCGCGGCGCGGACGTCGACGGTGTCCCGGTCCACGCGATCCGCCTGCGCGGCCTCCTCGCCCACCAGGAGGTCCTGCTCGGCGGCGAGGGGGAGACCCTCACCGTCCGGCACGACTCCCTGCACCACAGCAGTTTCATGACGGGCATCCTGCTGGGCGCCCGCCGGGTGGTCACCACTCCGGGCCTCACCTTCGGCCTGGAACACTTCCTGGACCTGAACTGAGACCCGGCCCGGACCCCGAACAGAGCCCCTGACCCCATGCGCGCGAAGATCTCCTACCTCGTCACGGCCGCCGTCCTGGTCTTCTACTTCGTCCTGGCCGGCGGCCGCGGTGTGATGCTCATCGAGGCCGGCACACCCCTCACCGTCACGTTCGGCGTCGCGGTGCTGATCCTGCCGGTCATCGGCCTCTGGTTCCTGTGGAAGAACACCCAGTTCGTCCGCAGGGCCAACCAGCTCGCCGCAGAACTCGACGCCGAGGGCGGACTGCCCGTGGACGACCTGAAGCGCACCCCCAGCGGCCGCGTCGACCGCGAGTCGGCCGACGAGGTCTTCGCCCTGCGCAAGGCCGAGACGGAGGACGCCCCGGACGACTGGCGCAGCTGGTTCCGCCTGGCCGTCGCCTACCACGACGCCCGTGACACCCCGCGGGCGCGCAAGGCGATGCAGCGGGCGATCGCCCTCCACGACGGCAGGCCCGTCGAGGCGGCCTGAACCTCTGCGCGGTCTGAACCTCTGCGCGGCCTGAATCTCTACGCGGCTCAGACCCGCCGGTACTCGGCGGCCCACGCCTCCACTGCGTCGGCGGCCCGGTCGAAGGCACCCTCGCGGGCGAGGAAGTCGGAGTTGTGCGTGGTCAGCAGGGGCGGCAGCGGGTCCGAGGACCGGCCCTGCCGGACGAGGAGCAGCGCCTGCCCCTGCACCGTGCGCGGCAGCCCGAGCCAGCGCACCGGCTGCTGCACCGTGCGCATGCTGGCGACCTGCTGCCAGGCCACCGTGCGGGTGCTGAGGAAACTCACCTGACGCACTCCGTGCGCGCTCACCCACACGCCCATGCGCAGCATCCGCAGGGCGCAGGCGATGACGACGGCCGCGATGCCGAAGACCACGCCGGCCGAGGAGAGGGTGCCCGTCGCGGCGATGATCACCGCCGCGAACAGCACGAACGAGGCGAGCAGCAGCATCACCGCCGCCGCCCCCACCCGCCAGGGCCCCGGCCGGTAGGGCCGGCGCCACTGGTCGCGGTCGTCGTACGGCAGCGCGACGTCGTCGGCCGCGTCGAAGGCGCGGTCGGCCGTCAGGAAGGGCAGGGGCACGGCTGGTCCTCACTCGTTCCATGGCACATGACATGTGCTGTGCCCGGTGAGGCTACCGACCTGTGTCTGCGGTCACCACTCTCGGGGGTCCGGACGGGAGGCGCCCCCGGCCGTCCCCCGGCCCGCCTAGCGTCCCTCGGACGCCTGTGACGGCTGCTTGTGCGGCGAGGGCTGGTCGGTCGACAGGGCGGGCATCCCGATCAGCAGGGAGCCCACGATCCCGGCGACGACGGTGAGACCGAGCAGCCAGCGTCCGGCCTGCTGGCCGAAGGACGCCCGCTCGCGGGGAGGGGGTGTGACATTGCTGCGGAACCTGTCGGCTTCGGCGACGAAGGCGAACGGCACGGGTTCACGCCGGCGGATCATGGAGCTGCGTCTCCCTTCGGGGACTTACTGCTTCGCTGTTACTCATACAGACGAACGAACGCCCCTCCAGGTGCCCTGTTTCACCGACTTCATTGCGGCACGGCAGTGAAAGCCCGATTCAGCGGTGGCCGTAGAGTGGCCCCGCCAAACGACGAGCTGGGAAGGCCCTCCACACCGTGACCGACACACCCCCCGACGACTCCAAGATCGAACTCCGCAGCGACGTCACCGTCGAGCTGGTCAAGAGCAGCGCGACCGACTCCGACGTGCTGTTCGCCGCCCGGGTCTCCACCGTCGGGGAGCAGTCCCTCGCGGAGCTGGACAAGGACCCGGAGCGCTCCAAGGGCCTGATCAACTACCTCATGCGGGACCGGCACGGCAGCCCGTTCGAGCACAACTCGATGACCTTCTTCATCAGTGCCCCGATCTTCGTCTTCCGCGAGTTCATGCGGCACCGCGTCGGCTGGTCGTACAACGAGGAATCCGGCCGCTACCGGGAGCTCCAGCCGGTCTTCTACGTCCCGGACACCTCCCGCAAGCTGGTCCAGCAGGGCCGGCCCGGCAAGTACGTCTTCGTCGAGGGCAGCCGGGAGCAGTACGAGCTGGTGGGCGGCGCCATGGAGGACTCCTACCGCCAGGCGTACGCCACGTACCAGCGGATGCTCGCCGCCGGCGTCGCCCGCGAGGTGGCCCGCGCGGTGCTCCCCGTCGGCCTGTACTCCTCGATGTACGCCACCTGCAACGCCCGCTCGCTGATGCACTTCCTGGGCCTGCGCACCCAGCACGAGCTGGCGAAGGTGCCCTCCTTCCCGCAGCGGGAGATCGAGATGGTCGGCGAGAAGATGGAGGCGGAGTGGGCCCGGCTCATGCCCCTCACCCACGCCGCCTTCAACGCCAACGGCCGCGTGGCGCCGTAGCGCGTCCCGAAGCCGGGCACACATGTGCGCATCAGCCGCGCGAAGTGTCCGTATTGCGGCGTTTGGAGAAGTTCATCTAGCCTGATCAAAGGGACCCGGCACTGCTTGAACCCCCGAGCAGGCAGTGCCGGGCTCCACCTTCCTCTCGACAGGCCCTAAGGCAGACCTCGCCCTGAGCAACGAGTAGCGTGTAACCCATGGCTCCGACCTCCACTCCGCAGACCCCCTTCGGGCGGGTCCTCACCGCCATGGTCACGCCCTTCACGGCGGACGGCGCACTCGACCTCGACGGCGCCCAGCGGCTCGCCGCCCACCTGGTGGACGCAGGCAACGACGGCCTGATCGTCAACGGCACCACCGGCGAGTCCCCCACCACCAGCGACGCGGAGAAAGCGGACCTCGTACGAGCCGTACTGGAGGCGGTCGGCGACCGGGCCCACGTCGTCGCCGGCGTCGGGACCAACAACACCCAGCACAGCATCGAGCTGGCCCGCGCCGCCGAGCGCGCCGGAGCACACGGCCTCCTGCTGGTCACGCCGTACTACAACAAGCCCCCGCAGGAGGGCCTCTACCTGCACTTCACGGCGATCACCGACGCCGCCGAGCTGCCGGTCATGCTCTACGACATCCCCGGCCGCAGCGGCGTCCCGATCAACACGGAGACCCTGGTCCGCCTCGCGGAGCACCCCCGGATCGTCGCCAACAAGGACGCCAAGGGCGACCTCGGCCGCGCCAGCTGGGCCATCGCACGCTCCGGCCTCGCCTGGTACTCCGGCGACGACATGCTGAACCTGCCGCTGCTCTCCGTGGGCGCGGTCGGCTTCGTCTCCGTCGTCGGCCACGTCGTCACCCCGGAACTGCGCGCCATGGTGGACGCGCACGTCGCCGGTGACGTACAGAAGGCACTGGAGATCCACCAGAAGCTGCTCCCGGTCTTCACCGGCATGTTCCGCACCCAGGGCGTGATGACGGCCAAGGGGGCGCTCGCGCTCCAGGGACTGCCCGCCGGACCGCTGCGCGCGCCGATGGTCGGTCTCACGCCCGAGGAGACCGACCAGCTCAAGATCGATCTTGCCGCCGGCGGGGTACAGCTCTGACAACAGACTTCGCACCACCGCACGGCCGCACGGACTTCACAACTGAATAGGCGGGCCACCGGTGCCCGCGCCCCACACGACAACTGCTTCTGCACGAACGTCACGCGCGCCACGTGCCCACCGGTACGTGGCGCGTGTGGTGAGGAGAGTCTTTTGAGTCATCCGCATCCTGAACTGGGCCGGCCCCCGGCGCTCGCGAAGGGCGGCCTCCGGGTCACCCCGCTCGGCGGCCTGGGCGAAATCGGCCGCAACATGACGGTCTTCGAGTACGGCGGCCGTCTGCTGATCGTCGACTGCGGAGTGCTCTTCCCCGAGGAGGAGCAGCCCGGAATCGACCTGATCCTGCCGGACTTCTCGTCCATCCGGGACCGCCTCGACGACATCGAGGGCATCGTCCTCACCCACGGGCACGAGGACCACATCGGCGGCGTCCCCTTCCTCCTGCGTGAGAAGCCGGACATCCCGCTGATCGGCTCCAAGCTGACCCTCGCCCTCATCGAGGCCAAGCTCCAGGAACACCGCATCCGCCCGTACACCCTCGAGGTGGCGGAGGGGCACCGCGAACGCGTCGGCCCCTTCGACTGCGAGTTCGTCGCGGTCAACCACTCGATCCCGGACGCGCTGGCCGTCGCCATCCGCACCCCCGCGGGCATGGTCGTCCACACCGGCGACTTCAAGATGGACCAGCTCCCGCTGGACGGCCGCCTCACGGACCTGCACGCGTTCGCGCGCCTCAGCGAGGAGGGCATCGACCTCCTCCTGTCCGACTCGACGAACGCCGAGGTCCCGGGCTTCGTCCCGCCGGAGCGGGACATCTCCAACGTCCTGCGCCAGGTCTTCGCCGGCGCCCGCAAGCGGATCATCGTGGCGAGCTTCGCCAGCCACGTCCACCGCATCCAGCAGATCCTGGACGCGGCGCACGAATACGGCCGCCGGGTCGCCTTCGTCGGCCGCTCCATGGTCCGCAACATGGGCATCGCCCGGGACCTCGGCTATCTCAAGGTGCCGCCGGGCCTCGTCGTGGACGTCAAGACCCTCGACGACCTGCCGGACAGCGAAGTGGTCCTGGTCTGCACCGGGTCCCAGGGCGAACCGATGGCCGCGCTGTCCCGCATGGCCAACCGGGACCACCAGATCCGCATCGTCAACGGCGACACGGTGATCCTGGCCTCGTCCCTCATCCCGGGCAACGAGAACGCGGTCTACCGCGTGATCAACGGCCTGACCCGCTGGGGAGCCAACGTCGTCCACAAGGGCAACGCCAAGGTCCACGTCTCGGGCCACGCCTCGGCCGGCGAGCTGCTGTACTTCTACAACATCTGCCGCCCGAAGAACCTGATGCCGGTCCACGGCGAATGGCGCCACCTGCGCGCCAACGCCGAACTGGGCGCCCTGACCGGCGTCCCGCACGACCGCATCGTCATCGCCGAGGACGGCGTCGTCGTCGACCTCGTCGAGGGCAAGGCGAAAATCTCCGGCAAGGTCCAGGCGGGATACGTCTACGTCGACGGCCTCTCCGTCGGTGACGTCGGCGAGCCCGCCCTCAAGGACCGCAAGATCCTCGGCGACGAGGGCATCATCTCGGTCTTCGTGGTCATCGACTCGTCCACCGGCAAGATCACCGCGGGCCCGCACGTCCAGGCCCGCGGCTCGGGCATCGAGGACTCCGCGTTCGCCGCGGTGCTCCCCAAGGTGACCGAGGCGCTGGAGCGCTCGGCCCAGGACGGGGTCGTCGAACCCCACCAGCTCCAGCAGCTGGTGCGCCGGACCCTCGGCAAGTGGGTCTCGGACACGTACCGGCGCCGGCCGATGATCCTCCCTGTCGTGGTGGAGGTCTGACGGACCGTCGCATCTCCGGCAGCGTCAACCTGGAGCGGGGGGGGGGCGCGAGGGTGGAGTTAACGCGCCACCCGCCCAACTAACAAATGCCAAGGGGGCGCGCCGCCCCCCCCCACGGGTGGTGG